>NZ_JAGXJZ010000030.1:0-38100 GCF_019091095.1 Achromobacter sp. GbtcB20
GAAGGCGGACGAAGATGACGACGGGGCAGTCCGGAGCGAAGGCTCCGGACCGCAATCGTGGCCCCGCGCGCCCCGGGTCGCCGCCGTGCCGGACGCCTCAAGAACTCAACCCGACAACCAAAGCAAACTGATCACCCCCGAGCCCGCAACCACTCCTCAAGATCCCCCGCAGGCAACGGCGGTGAAAACAGAAACCCCTGCCCCGCCGCACACCCCTGCTCGATCAGGAAGCGCCGCTGTTCCTCGTTTTCAACGCCCTCGGCCACCACCGGCAGGCTCAGGCTCTCCCCGATCCGGATCACCGCGCTGGTCAGCGCCCGCGCTGCATCGTCGCTCTCCAGACCCTGAACGAAACTGCGGTCCAGCTTCAGTTCGTCGACGATCAGCCGGCGCAAGTGGCCCAAGCTGGAATACCCCGTCCCGAAGTCGTCCATCGAAAGCCGCACGCCCAGGCGATGCAGTTCGGCGATCGTGCGCAGCGTGCCTGCCGTCGCGTCCAGCACCACGCCTTCCGTGATCTCCAGCATCAGATCCGCCGGCGCCAGCCCGAATTCGGCCAACGTCGCCGCGATCATGCGCGGCAGGTTCAGGTTGTGGAAATTGGTTGCCGACAGGTTCACCGACACCGACGGCACGCGCAGGCCGTTGTGGCGCCAGATCGACAGTTGTGAGCAGGCTTCTCGGAGCGCCCAGTCGCCCAGGTCACCGATCAGCCCGCACTCCTCGGCCAGCGGCACAAAGCGTGCCGGAGAGATGTCGCCCAGCGTCGGGTGACGCCAGCGGGCCAGCGCCTCCACCCCGTACAGGCTGCCGTTCTTCAAGCCCACCTGCGGCTGGTAATGCAAGCGCAATGCCTTGGCTTCCAGCGCGTCTCGCAACGCCGCCTCCAGCGCCAGCCTTTCCTGCGCCTGGCGGTTCATTTCCGCGCTGAAGAATGAAATGCGGTTGCGGCCCGCCGTCTTGGCCTGGTACATCGCCATGTCCGCATGGCGCAGCAGCGTATCCATGTCGCGGCCGTTTTCCGGGAACACGCTGATGCCGATGCTCACCGACGGGTTCAGCGTGATGCCGCCCACCGAGAACGGCTGCGCCAGCGCCACCAGGATGTGCTCCGCGGCGGCGGTCAGGCGGCCGTGTTCGAACTCCGGCATCAGCATCACGAACTCGTCGCCCGACAGCCGGCCCACGATGTCCGTCGCGCGCGCCAGGCGGCGCAGGCGCTGCGCCACGTCGCGCAGCAGCGCGTCGCCGATCGGATGGCCCAGCGTATCGTTCACCTGCTTGAAGCGGTCCAGGTCCAAGAACAGCACCGCCACCCGCTTGCGTTCCGGTTCGGCGCGCGCGATCGCCTGTTCGGCCTGGGCCAGCAGCAGATTGCGGTTCGGCAGGCCCGTCAGCTCGTCGTAGAACGCCAGTTGGCGGATGCGCGCGCGGGCTTCCTCGCGTTCCAGCGCCAGCGCGCACAGGTACACGCACACGTCCACCAGACGATGATGGAAATCGTCCGGCAGGCGGCGTTCGCGGAAATAGAAGCCGAACGTGCCAATCACCCGGCCGTCACTCGACTTGATCGGCGACGACCAGCAGGCCTTGTATTCCTCGGGCAGCGGCAGATGGCGGTAATCGTCCCACAGCGGGTCCGTTGCGATGTCCGGCACGATGACCGGCCGGCCCAGAAACGCCGCCGTGCCGCAGGCGCCCACCTGGGGACCTATCGGCACGCCTTCCAGCGCGTCCGAATAGCCCTGCGGCAGGCTCGGCGCGGCCAGCGGGCGCAACAGGCCCGCATCGTCCACCCGCAACACCGAGGCCGCCACTTCCGGCGCCAGGCGCTCGACCTCGCGGCACACCATGTTCATGACCTCGACCACCGAGGCCTCGTTCACCATCGCCTGCAGCACCCGACGCTGTAGCACCTCGTGCACCTTCGTCGGCGTGATGTCCGTCAGCACGTCCACGATGTTGACCAGCGTCCCGCGCTCGTCGAACACCGAATTGGCCATCACCGACACCCACAACGGCTTGCCGCCGCGGTCATACACCAGCACGTCCTTGTGATAGCCCTCGCGGCAGGCGATGCGGCGATGCAGTTCCTCGCGCGTGCCGCCGTCGGCACGGCCGCCGGACAGCAGTTCGCCCAGGTCCTGGTTGACCGCGTCGCCGCGCGAGAAGCCCAGCATGCGCTGAAAGCCGTCGTTCACGTAGACGATGCGCCCATCACAGCCCGACACCGCCACCGCATTGCCGGTCTCGTTGATGCCCAGCATCAGGAGGCGGATTTCCTCCTGGCGTTCGGCGTCCGCGATCGACTTGCGCGAAATGACCGACACGCGGCCGACCTCCCCCGCTTCGTTCAGCTGCGGCAGGTAGGTCGCTTCGATCCACAGCGACGCGCCTGCCTTGGTGCGATAGCGGCAGGTGCCCGAAAAGTGCTGGCCGCGGCGCAGCCGGGCCCACACCTGCTCGCCGCTGCCGGTGCCCTTGCCTTCGTCCATGCTGTCGCACAGCACGTCGTGGCGCAGCGTCAGGGCCTCTTCGCGGGTGTAACCCACCGCGGCCAGGAAATTGGGATTGCCGTTCAACAAGGAGCCGCTGGCGTCGAAATCGAACAGCAGCAAAGCGCGGTCCATCGACGTCAGATAAGTGCCCACATGCCAAGCGGCGCCTTGGGGGTTCGTCTCCGAACCGCCAAGATGAGAATCAAGCATAAGGGGCTCCAACCCGGATAACAGCTGTTCCGGTTTCATTCAGCGCCTCGGAAAACCAAGGGCGACGCGATCGCGTCCGTCCTGCTTGGCCAGATACAACGCCTGATCCGCCCGGCTGAGCGTCTCTGAGAACGTTTCGCCCAACTGGTGATGCGCCATGCCGATACTGACCGTCAGCCGCAGGACTTCATCCCCGGCCGGCATTGCCATCGCCCGCACGTCGCCCACCAGGCGGTCCATGACCACCTGCGCGGCTTCCGGCTGCGTCTGCGGCAGCAGCACGAGGAATTCTTCCCCGCCCCAGCGGCCGCAGAGATCGTATTCGCGCAGGCTTTCGCCCAGCACGGCGGCCAGTTCCACCAGGGCGCGGTCGCCCGTTTCGTGGCCGAAACGGTCGTTCACGGCCTTGAAGTGATCCACGTCCAGCATCGCCACGACGAAGCTGTCGCCCGTGCGCGCGGCGCGCTGGACTTCCTGCTTGATCGTCTCCATCAGCGCGCGGCGGTTCAAGAGGCCGGTCAGGGGATCGCGGCTGGACGTTTCCTCGAGCGCGCGGTTCAGGTCGCGCATCATGTTCTGGTAGTGATCCGAGATCCGCGCAATGCGGGTCAACCGGCGCAACTGCCGATCGAACTGGTCGCACAGGCCCAGTTCACGTTCGTGCGCCATGCTTTGGTAGGCGTCCGAAAGCTGGGTCACGCGCTGGATGCGCGTCATCTGTTCCTCGGTGTGCCGCCAAAGCGCTTCCAGCGCGTCGCGCAGCGGATGGCCGGCATGGGCCGGATCCGCCAGCAGAGCGGCGATGCGCTTGTCCAGTTCGGCGGCGCCCGGCTTCATTGGCGGCCGACCACCGAGAACGGGAACGTGCAGTCTTCCTTGAACTCTTCGGCCAGTTCGCCCACGCGCTCGTTGCGCATGTCGTAGAACCAGGTCACGCCGACCTCGCGGCCCTTGCGGTGCGCGGCCTCGAGCACATCGAAGATGTCCATCACGGACTTGATGCTGCTGGTGTTCAGGTACAGCAGTTCCAGCTCAAGCTTGAGCGGCGTGTCGCGGTCCTGCAGGTACGTCTCGACCCACTCAATGACCGGGCCGAACAGTTCGAAGGAATTCTCGGGATAGGAGTCGCCGCGCATCGCCAGCACGCCGGCGGCAGCGTCGGCGGCGATGGCGGGCGTGGACTGGGTCCCGGGAATGTTCAGGTCTTTCATCAAATACTCCGAAAATAATCCTTTGAACGCGCGTTCTCAGACCACCACGCTCAGGCTGAAGAAGGCCTTGCCCGGCTGTGCGGCGGGGGTCAGGCTGGCTTCCAGCGGAGCGCCGGCGCGGCGCGCGATGTCGATGAGGCCCAGGCCTGCGCCCGACGCCACGCCCTGCGTGCGCGGCTTGTGCAGTTGTGCCTTGTATTCGGCCTTCAGGGCCGCCTTGTCCAGCGCGGCCAGTTCCTGGATGCGGGCGACCAGGCTGTGGCCGTCCTCTGCGTTGACCAGATTGCCCGCCGACACCACGTAGCGGCTTTCGTCGCGGCGGCCGATGACCACCGTGGCCGAGGCGTCCGCGTCCCCGTTCTGCGCGGCGTACTGGCGGATGTTCTGGATCATTTCGATGTAGACCGAGAACACATCCATCGCTTCGGCGGGGCGGACGTGCTCGGCATTCAGGTAGTTCTTCAGCGCATTGCCGATTTCCTCGATCAGGCTGCGCGAGATCGGCCCGTTAAAGCACAGCAGCGTGCGGTTCTGGTCGAAGCGCGCGCCCAACGCGTATAGATCGGAGGCATTCATGAGGGTACCGCCTTGATAACGATTATTCGAAACGGAAAGACAGCAAGGTAATGTCGTCGCGCTGGGGCCGGCCACCTTGGTATTCGGCAAGCGCCTGGCTGAAAGCCGCCGCCTGTTCGGTTAACGGCCTGCGGGCGTGCGTCTTGAGCATTTCCGCGAACCGCGTGTTGCCAAAGCCGAAACCATGCTCGCCGCCGGCCTGGTCCAGGAACCCGTCGGTGGCCAGGTAGTACGTCCAGCCCGGCTCCATCTGCAGCACGATGTTCTCGTAAACCCCCATACGCTTGTCGCCTAGTGCGCGCCGGGCGCCGGGCACTTCGCGCAGGGTTTCACCATCGCTTGCGTACAGGCTGATCTTGGCGCCTGCGTACAGCAACCTGCCGGATTGCCGGTCAATATATACCAGCCCCGCATCGGTGTTGGTGGCCAGGGCCCGCGGCAATTGCGCGTCGGCCAGCATCGCCCGGATGGCGTTGTCGGTGCGCGTCAGAATGCCGGCGGGATCGCCCGGGCCGACTTCGGTGATCGCCAGATCGATGGCGGCGCGCGCCAGCATCGTCATCAGCGCGCCGGGCACGCCGTGGCCCGCGCAGTCCATGATGCCCAGCAGGCAGTTGGCGCCGTCCGAGCGGAACACGTAGAAATCGCCGCCGACCACGTCGCGCGGCTTCCACAGCACGAAATGGTGCGCGCCGAGCGACTGGGTCAGCTGGCGGTCCGGCAGGATCGCGCGCTGGATCAGGCTGGCGTAATCGATCGAGTCGCCGATCTTCTTGTGCGCCGCGGCCATGGCGCGGTTGGCGTCTTCCAGTTCCGAGGTGCGTTCACGCACCTTGGTTTCCAGTTCGGCCGTGTGCTTGCGCACCTTGTCGGCCATCACGCCGAAGGCCCGGCTCAGGTCGCCGATCTCGTCCTGGCCGCCCGGCGGCAGGCGCACGTCGTAGCTGCCGTCGGCGATTGCCCGGGCGGACTGCTGCAGGCGGCGCAAGGGGCGCAGCATCAGGCGTTCGATGGCATAGCCAAAGCACAGCAGCATCGCCGCAAACAGCACCACCAGGCCGATCGCGGCCGGCCACAGCCAGCCCGTGTCCAGCACCCGGGCGGCGCCCAGGTCGACCACGGTCAGCACGTGCCAGTGCAGCTCCGGCATGTACGCCACCGACACCAGCTGGCGCACGCCGTCCATCTTGACCCAGGCCGATTGCACCGACTGCGGGTCCGCCTGGGCCGCGTGCATGGCGGACAGCAGCTCGGCGCGGCCCGCGCCCTCGTCCAGCAGGCTGAAGACCATGCCTTCGCCGCTGGCCCCGCCCGCGCCCGAGTTGTAGGCGATCAGCGCGGGGTTCATGTGCGCCTGGATCGCGCCTTCCTCGTCCACGATGATGGGCGTGACGCCCGGCTGGCCGCTGTTCACGAATTCCTTCAGGAACCCGCCCACATCCAGCCCCGCGCCCGTCAGGCCCATGACCTTCTCGCCGTCGCGGATCTGCACGTTGATCCAGACCTTGGTCGTCTGCAGCTTCAGGTCCGGATTGACGTTGATGTTGTAGCGGGCGGAAGACTTGATCGTGGCGTAGAACCAGCCGTCGTCGGCCGCGCTGGGGCTGAGCGTGTAGCGCGGCGTCTCGGACAGCGGCTTGTCGTCGTTGAAGTAGTAATTGCCCGAGGCGGCGCTGGCGATGAAATAGGCGCCGCCCAGCAGGTCGCGGCGGTAGCCGTCGGCCTCGCGGAAGAACAGCTCGCGCGCGGCGGGATCGTTTTCATTGCGAAGCCAGCGGCGCGTGACCTCGCTGTCGGCCAGGCGCTGCGACAGCGCGAGTTCGCGCGACACCGGGGCCAGGATCCGCTGGCGATTCAATTGCGTGAAATTGTCGGCAAAGGCGCGGCCGAAGTGCTCGCGCACGCCGTCCAGCACCTGCCAGCCGATCAGCGCGGCCGGCGCTAACGCGACCAGACACGCCAACAGCAGCGCCATTAGTGATTTCCTGCGCAATCCCCATTTCGCCATGCGAAGTCTTCCTGACAGCCTGATGCGATGTCACGCGCGAAAACGGGGGATGCAGGTCGGGTGCTTAGGCCGTACGAGGCGCCCTGCCATGCTGATGCCCCGCCTTTTGAGCCATGAGCCTGAACGCCGGCGCCCCATGCGGGCGATCCGGCGCGGCTAGTGTAGATGGCGGTGGGGTTTATTGATACAGGTGCAAACGTCTGGATGCGTTCGAGACACCCTAAGTTTCACGCGAGCAATATATATCTTGATTTATTGCGTTTTATATCAGTGGCTGTTACCACTCGCCGTCCCGATTTGCAGCTTTATTGCGACACGCCGGCTACACGCCGAGGTAGCGTTCCCAGAGGCTGCGGTCCGAATCCAGGGCTTGGGAATCGCCCGTCCAGACCACTTTGCCGCGTTCCAGGATGACATGCCGGTCGGCAAGGCTAAGTAACCTTTCGACATACTTGTCGATCACCAGAATGGTCTGCCCGGCTTGCCGCAGGCGCGCCAGGCAGTTCCAGATTTCTTCCCGGATCTTTGGCGCCAGCCCCTCGGTGGCTTCGTCCAGGATCAGGAGCCGCGGGTTCGTGACCAGTGCGCGGCCGATGGCCAGCATCTGCTGCTCGCCGCCCGACAGCTGGTTGCCCATGTTGCGGGCACGCTCGGCCAGCCGGGGAAACAGTTCGAACACGCGATCGGGCGTCCAGGGCTCGCCGATGTCCGGGTTGCGGCCCGCGACGAATGCCGTCAGATGCTCGCGCACGGTCAGGTTGGGAAAGCACTGGCGGCCTTCCGGGACAATTGCCACGCCGGCCCGCGCGATGCGGTCCGGACTCCAGCCGCTGATGTCCTGCCCCGCGAAATGGATCTTGCCGCCGCGCAGCGGCAGCTGCCCGAACAGGGTGCGCAGCAGCGTGGTCTTGCCCATGCCGTTGCGGCCCAGCAGGGTCACGACCTGACCCGCGCCGATTTCCAGGTCCACGCCGAACAGCACCTGGCTGGCGCCGTAGCCGCTCTTTACCGATTCGATGGCCAGCATCACACGGTCTCCTCGTCGCCCAGGTAGGCCTGGCGCACTTCCGGGTTGGCGCGGATCTCGTCCGGCGTGCCCGAGGCGATGACCCGGCCGTAGACCAGCACGGACAGGCGGTCGGCAAGACGGAAGACCGCCTGCATGTCATGTTCAACCAGCAGCATCGCGGCGCGTCCCCGCATGGATTCGATCAGTTCGGTCAGCCGGACGGTCTCGTCCGGCCCCATGCCCGCCATGGGCTCGTCCAGCAGCAGCACCTTGGGCCGGGCGGCCAGCGCCAGCGCAAATTCCACCTTGCGCTGTTCGCCGTGCGGCAGCGTGCCCGCGGCGCGGCCAAGCAGGCTGGCGTCGATGGCGCACTCGCGCGCCAGTTCCCGCGCCTGGTCATACAGCGCCGACTCCGCGGCGCGCGGCTTCCAGAAGCGGAAGCTGCTGCCCGCGTGGGCCTGCACGGCCAGCACCAGGTTATCCAGCACGCTGGACTGCTTGAAGATGTTGGTGATCTGGTAGGACCGCGACAGCCCCGCCGCCACGCGCTGGTGCGCGTTCATCGCGGTGACGTCGCGGCCGTCCACCTCCAGCGTGCCGGCATCGGCGGACAGCGTGCCCGACAGCAGGTGGATCAGCGTGGACTTGCCGGCGCCGTTGGGGCCGATCAGGGCGTGGATCTCGCCCGGCTCCAGCGACAGCGACACGTTGTCGGTGGCCACCAGGGCGCCAAAGCGGCGGACCAGTCCGCGCGCCTGCAAGGCGTGCGTGCCGGTCGCGCGGGTCGTGGGATTCATCGGAGTGCTCATGAGCCCACCTTGCCGGATTGCGGGGCAGCGCGCCCGCTGAACAGCGGCCCGAACAGGCCGACCAGGCCGCGCGGCGCACCAAACACCACGCAGAGCAGCAGCACGCCCAGGGGCAGGTGCCAGTATTCGGTCCACAGACGCAGCACTTCTTCCAGCGTCAGCATCACGACCGCGCCGGCCACGCCGCCGTAGCGCAGGCCGATGCCGCCCACCAGGACCATGATCAGCAGGTTGGCCGATTGGGTCCAGTGCATGAGGCTGGGCGAAATGAACAGGTTGTGGTTGGCGAGCAGCGCGCCCGCCAGCCCGGCGGCCGCGCCGCTCAGCGTGAAGGCCACGAGCTTGATGCGGTAGACGGGGTAACCCATGGATTCCATGCGCGATTCGTTCTCGCGGATGCCCTGCAGCGCCATGCCGAAGCGCGAGGCGACCACGCGGCCGAAGGCCCACATCAGCAGCGCGAACAGCACCAGCACCAGGTAATAGAAACTGACGTCGTGGGCGAGGTCGATGCCCGGCAGGGTGGAATAGCCCGGCAGGTTCAACCCGTCTTCACCGCCGTACTGGCGCAGCGAGATGAAGATATAGAACAGCATCTGCGCGAACGCGAGCGTGATCATGATGAAGTACACGCCGCGCGTGCGCAGCGAGATCGCGCCCGTGATGCAGGCCAGCACGCCCGCCAGCAGCATCGCCACCGGCCAGGACACCAGCGCGGACGTGACGCCCGACATCGCCAGGATGCCCACCGCGTAGGCGCCCGCGCCAAAGAACGCCGCGTGGCCCAGCGCCACCATCCCGCCGTACCCCAGGATGAGGTTCAGGCTGGTTGCCGCCAACGCGTAGATCAGCACGCGCCGCACGAACGAAATGTAGAAGTCCAGGCCCAGCATGGGCGCCACCAGCGGAAACACCGCCAGCGCGGCCAGAAGGACCACGGTCCAGATCTTGGTTTTCATGGTCAGCCCCGCGCCGGAAAGAGGCCAGAGGGCCGGAACACCAGCACTGCCGCCATCAATACATAAATGGCGATGGCCGCGAGCGTCGGACCGACACTGGAGGCCACGGCCGGAGAAAACACCTGGCGCAACAGCATCGGCAGAAACGCCCGGCCGGCGGTGTCGACCATGCCGACCAGCAGCGCGCCCACGAAGGCGCCCCGGATCGAGCCAATGCCGCCGATGACGATGCACACCAGCACCAGGATCAGGATCTCTTCACCCATGCCCACCTGCACCGAGGTGATCGGGCCCAGCAGCGCGCCGGCCACCGCGGCCAGCATGGCGCCCAGCACAAACACGCCCAGGAACAGCAGCGGCACGCGCACGCCCATCAGGGTGGCCATCTGGCGGTTGGAGGCGCCGGCCCGGACCAGCACGCCGGCGCGGGTCCGCGTCACGAACCAGTACAGCCCGGCAGCCGCCGCCACGCCGAAGACGATGATCATCAGGCGGTAGGCGGGGTACAGCAGGTCAGGCAAGAGGCGCACGGGACCGGACAGCATCGCGGGCATGTTCAGCATGACCGGCGCCGGGCCCCAGATCATCTTGACCAGGTCATTGGCGATGAGGATGACGGCGTAGGTGCCCAGCACCTGCGCAAGGTGGTCGCGCAGCGCCAGGCGGCGGATGAGCGACAGTTCCAGCACGATGCCGACGATGCCCGTGGCGACCGCCGCCACGAGAACCGCGGCGGTGAACGAGCCGGTGCGTTGCATGGTTTCGGCGGCGACATAGGCGCCAGCCATGTAGAGCGAGCCGTGAGCCAGATTCATGATGTCCATGATCCCGAACACCAGGGTCAGCCCGGCCGCAATCAGAAACAACATCAACCCAAACTGCAGACCGTTCAGCAATTGCTCGACGATCAGCGTAAACGTCATGAAAACTTCCCCCTTGCCGCGCGCCGCCGAAGGGCCTCGCGATCAATTCATCAAAGCTATCCCACCTGCATCCCGCAACGAATATCGCAGCGCTCGAATCATGACCCGTCTGCCCCCAAGCGGGGTCGCGCGGATCCGGCTTTGCCGGTCCGCTGCGACGCCCCCTGGGGGGGAAGCGCGCAGCGCTTCGGGGGGGGTCACATCTTTTTGCAGTCGCCGACGTAGACGTCCTGGTACTTGTCGAACACCTTGCCCACCAGCTTGTTGGTGATGCGGCCGCTGCCGTCCTTGTCGACGACGCGCAGGTAGTACGCCTGGATCGGGTAGTGGTTCTTGCCGTAGGTGAAGCTGCCGCGCACCGAGGGGTAGTCGGCCTTTTCCAGCGCCTTCACGATGGCTTCCCGGTCGGTGGCCTTGCCGCCGGCCTGCTTGACGGCGGCGTCCATGGCCATGATGACGTCATACGCCTGGGCGGCGTAGACCGAGGGGTAGCGGCCGTTGTATTCCTTGCGGAAGGCGTCGACGAAGGCCTTGTTCTGCGGCACGTCCAGGTCATGCGCCCATTGCGCCGTGTTGTACATGCCCAGCATGGGGTCGCCCACCGCCTGGATCACGTCCTCGTCGGCCGAAAAGCCCGGGCCGATCAGCTTGACGTTCTGGGACAGGCCGGCCGAGACGAACTGCTTGACGAAGTTGATGCCCATGCCGCCCGGCAGGAAGATGTAGACGGCGTCCGGCTTGGCGGCGCGGATCTGCGCGATCTCGGCGGCGTAGTCGATCTGGCCGAGCTTGGTGTAGACCTCGTCGCCCGGGGCGGTCTTGTAGCCGCGCTTGAAGCCGGTCAGCGCATCCTTGCCGGCCGGGTAGTCCGGGGCCATGATGAACATCTTCTTGAAGCCGCGGTCCGCCGCGACCTTGCCGGCCGCCTCGTGGAACGCGTCGTTCTGGTACGACGTGCCGAACCAGTAGTTGTTGCACTGCGCGCCGGCGAACTGGCTGGGGCCGGGGTTGTTGGACAGGTAGGGGATCTTGGCGGCGAACAGCGCGGGGCCGACGGCCAGCGCCACGTTCGAGCCGATGGGACCCGTGAAGAAGTCTACCTTTTCGCGCTGGATGTAGCGCGTGACGAGCTGGCGGGCCTGGTCCGGATTGCCGCCCATGTCGGTTTGCAGGAATTCCGCGGGCTGTCCGCCCAACTTGCCGCCCAGTTGCTTGATGGCCAGATTGAAACCGTCGCGGGCCTCGGCGCCCAGCGCCGAGAACGGGCCGGAGATGTCGTTGGCGATGCCGACCTTGACGGTGTCGGCGTAGGCCATGGCGGGGACCAGGGCGGCGGCAGCCAGGAAGGAAGTGATCAAACGCATGGTGGTGTGCTCCGTGCGCGAGCCCGCGCAGAGGGTGTTCTTTTTGAAGGTGCGATGCGAAAGACTTCTGTGCCCGGCCCGCCGGCGCGATGGTCGCCGCCGTCAGGCCGTGCCGGCAGGAGGTATGCCTGCCACGCCGCAATCCCCTCAAGCAGCACAGGGAAAACTGGCGTGGTTCATAGTTTAGGTTTAAAGTATTCGGCAAAACAAGTCTAGGGTTTTTACCACCTGCCGCCATGGACACCCTCTACCGCAACTACGATCGCGCTCAGCTGGACGTCCAGTACAACGCTCGCGCGACAGTACCCGACATCCAGCCGATACTCAAGAAATACGCCGAGGACAGCGCCACTGCCCGGCGCACGCTGGATTGCGCGCTCGACGTGCCTTTTGGCGATCATCCCGACGAATTGCTGGACATATTTCCAGCCGCCGGCGCCGCGCCCGGCAAACCCGGCGCGCCCGTCTTCGTGTTCATCCACGGCGGCTACTGGCGCCTGTTGTCCAAGAACGAGTCCAGCAACATGGCGCCCGCGTTCACCCGGGCGGGCGCGGTGGTCGTGGCCGTGAACTATTCGCTGGCCCCGGCCGTGACGCTGGACCGCATCGTCGACCAGAACCGGCGCGCGCTGGCCTGGATCCATCGCCATATCGCCCAATACGGCGGCGACCCGGCGCGCATTCACATCTGCGGCAGCTCGGCCGGCGGCCACCTGGTCGGCGCGTTGCTGGCCAGCGGCTGGCACGCCAGTTACGACGTGCCGCCCAGTGTGGTCCGGGGCGCTGCGCCGCTGTCGGGCCTGTTCGACCTGCGCCCGCTGGTGCACACGCACATCAACGAATGGATGCGCATGAGCGAGGCCGACGCCATCCGCAACAGCCCCGCGCTGCAACTGCCGCAGACGGGCTGCCCGCTGGTGGTCAGCTACGGCGAATCCGAAACCGCCGAATTCAAGCGCCAGAGCAATGATTACCTGGCCGCCTGGCGCGAACGCGGGTTTCCCGGCAGGTATGTCCCGATGCCGGGCACCAATCACTTTGATATCGTCCTGACGCTCAACGATCCGAACAGCCCGCTGACCCAAGCCATCTTCGAACAGATGGGTCTGGCGCCCTCATCACCACCGCATTCCCGGTAATCTTCCGAGCCATGACCGACACTCCCGACCTGGAATCCCGCGCCGCGCCCGACGACCATCACGCGCTGCGCCTGTGGCTGCGCATGCTGACCTGCGCCAATCTCATCGAAGGAGAGATCCGCAGCCGCCTGCGCAATGAATTCGACACCACCCTGCCCCGCTTCGACCTGATGGCGCAATTGCAGCGCGCGCCCAAGGGCATGAAGATGGGCGAGCTCTCGCGTCACATGATGGTGACCAACGGCAATATCACGGGCATCACCGACCAGCTCGAAAAGGAAGGCCTGGTGGTGCGGACCAAGGTTGAATCGGACCGCCGCAGCTCGCTCATCAAGCTGACCCCGCAAGGCAAGAAAAGCTTCTCGCGCATGGCGCGGGCCCACGAAAACTGGGTCAAATCCATGTTCGCCGACCTGCCCGAATCCAGCCGCAACGCGTTGTTCCAGGCGCTGGGCGAACTGAAGCTGCAGGTGGTGGCCACCCGCTCGGCGGCCAACCGCGATTAAGCGTTCTTGCGCGCCGGATCCGGGGGCCGGATTGGCGCATAATTGCCGCCATGATTCCGGTATCTCTTCCTGGCGGTAATTTCTACGTGTTGATGGCGGCCTCGCTGGCCTGCCTGTCCACGTTGCTGACCTGGCTCGCCGTCCTGGCCACCTCGCGCGGCGCCCGCGAATGGCTGGCCGTCCACCGGCGCGCCGGCACCGTGCTCATGACCTTGCTGGCAGTCGTCGGCGCCATCTTTCCGTACCAGCAGTTCAGCCAGTGGTTCGTGGCCCAGCGCGATGCGCAGGCCGACGACGCGCGCAAGACCGTGCTGGCCCAGCCCACGCAGCTGGCCGGGGTGCAGATGCCCGCCGGCACGACGCTGCGGCTGGCCACGCCGGGCGATCTGGCCTCGTTTGACCGCGCCACCTTTCCCGAAGCCCATCCCGCCGAGATCCTGGGCGTCGCGGCGACCCAGCTGTTCCGCTACCCCGCGACCAGCAAGCAACCCGAAACGCTGTCCGCCGAAATCGCGCGCGACCAGGCGCTGGAGGGCTGGCTGTGCGCCCACGGCCACCGCATCGAATTCGTCGTGCATGGCGGGCATCCGCAGTTCTCCAGCTGCCACCTGGCCATCGGCAACACGCTGGACCAGCAGCCCGTGCCGGCGGGCGCCTGGCTCAAGGTCGACCCCGCCCTGCGCGGCACGCCGCTGGACAAGAGCGGGTCCGGCCCGCGCTGGCTGCTGCGCACCGAGGGCAGCGATTCCCTGACCGTGGCCAGGATTCCCTTGCTGAAGGTGGACCTGCAACTGGACGCGCAGCGCCGGATGCTGGGCTTCGAAGGCCTGGCGGCGCGCGACACCGTGCTGGGCGACATGACTTACCCGCCCGGCACGCGCGTGCTGGCCGCCAACCCGCGCCTGCAGGGTGCGCAGCCGGGCGACCTGCTGTTCTCGCCCTCGCGCGGGCGCTCGGCGCGCCGGGCCGGCGGCGAAGACGTTCCCGCGGGCAAGTCGGTGCTGCAGGCGCCCGACGGCACCGTGCGCAGCGTGCTGAGCAACCGCGAGGCCGGCGTGCTGGACGTGGCCGCCATGCGTATCGGTCCCTGACGCGGACGCCCCGCCCCTCGGGTTGCCGAGGGGGCCGGACACCGCCCCCGGATCCGGTGGGATAATACGAAGCTTTCCCGCACGCCGCCGTGCCTGGCGGCGGTTCCGTCCCGCTCACTCCAAGAGACGAAGTCATGGCCGTTAATCTGCAGATCCCCTCCGAGTCCGAAATTTTCCCTGTTGCCGGCGTAGAAATCGGCGTCACCGAGGCCGGCATCCGCAAGGCCAACCGGCGCGACCTGACGGTGTTCCGCCTGGCCGAAGGCACCAGCGTGGCGGGCGTCTTCACCCGCAACCGCTTTTGCGCCGCCCCGGTGCAGGTCTGCCAGGCCCACCTGGCCGCCGGCGGCCCGATCAGCGCCCTGGTCATCAATACGGGCAACGCCAACGCCGGCACCGGCGAAGAAGGCCTGAAAAAAGCCAAGGACACCTGCGACGCGCTGGGCAAGCTGCTGGGCGTGCCCGCCTCGCAGATCCTGCCGTTCTCCACCGGCGTCATCCTGGAGCCCCTGCCCCTGGACCGCCTGGTCGCCGGGCTGCCCGCCGCCATTGCCGACCTGGCCGCCGACCACTGGTCCAGCGCCGCCCACGGCATCATGACCACGGACACCCTGCCCAAGATTTCGTCCGCCAAGGTGCAGATCGACGGCAAGACGGTCACCTTCACCGGCATCAGCAAGGGCGCCGGCATGATCCGTCCCAACATGGCCACCATGCTCAGCTTCCTGGCCACCGACGCCGGCATCGCCCAGCCGCTCCTGCGCAAGCTGGCCGTGGAAATCGCCGACGCCTCGTTCAACCGCATCACGGTCGACGGCGACACCTCCACCAATGACTCCTTCATCATCGCCGCCACCGGCAAGTCGGGCGTCAACGTCAATAGCGAGTCCGACGCCGCCTACGCCGCCGTGCGCGAGGCCCTGACCGCCGCCGCCCTTGATCTGGCCACCAAGATCGTGCGCGACGCCGAAGGCGCCACCAAGTTCATGACGATCCGCGTCGAAGAAGCCGGCACCACCGAGGAAGCCCTGAAGGTCGCCTACGCCGTGGCGCATTCGCCGCTGGTCAAGACCGCGTTCTTCGCGTCGGACCCCAACCTGGGCCGCATCCTGGCCGCCGTCGGCTATGCCGGCATCGATGACCTGGATGTCTCCAACATCCGCCTGTGGCTGGACGACGTGCTGGTTGCCAAGAACGGCGGCCGCAATCCCGACTACCAGGAAGCCGACGGCCAGCGCGTCATGAAGCAGGCCGAAATCTCGGTGCGCATCGCGCTGGGCCGAGGCCAGGTCAGCGACACCGTCTACACCTGCGACTTCTCGCACGAGTACGTGTCGATCAACGCCGACTACCGCTCCTGATCGACCATGACGGCAAACGAGTTCACCACCCTGATCCAGCGCGCCGAACGCGTGCTGGCGCAGCTGGAGGCCTTCCTGCCTCCGGCCCCGCCCGAGATCGACTGGTCGGCCCACGCGTTCCGCTGGCGCAAGCGCGGCGCGCGCGGCTGGCTGGACGCCGTGCGCCACGTGGCGCGCATCGACCTGCAGGACCTGCAGCACATCGAGCGCCAGAAGGCCACCATCGACCGCAACACGCTGCAGTTCCTTGAAAAGAAGCCCGCCAACAACGTGCTCATGACCGGCGCGCGCGGCACCGGCAAGAGCTCGCTGGTCAAGGCCATGCTGGCCGCCTACGGCGACCGCGGCCTGCGGCTGATCGAAGTCGACAAGTCCGACCTCGGCGACCTGGCCGATATCGTCGAACTGGTGGCGGCGCGGCCCGAACGCTTCATCGTGTTCTGCGACGACCTGTCCTTCGAGGAAGGCGAAGCCGGCTACAAGGCGCTGAAATCGGTGCTGGACGGGTCGGTGTCGGCCTCGGGCGACAACGTCCTGATCTACGCCACGTCCAACCGGCGCCACCTGATGCCGGAATACATGAGCGAGAACCTGCAGGCCAAGCACCAGCCCGACGGCGAAATCCACCCCGGCGAAACCGTCGAGGAAAAGATTTCGCTGTCCGAGCGCTTCGGGCTGTGGCTGTCGTTCTACCCGTTCAAGCAGGACGACTACCTGGACATCGTGTACCACTGGCTGCGCGAACTGGGCTGCCCCGAACAGCACATCGAACCGTCGCGCACCGAGGCCCTGCAATGGACCATCGAGCGCGGCTCGCGTTCGGGCCGCGTGGCCTATCAGTTCGCGCGCGACTGGGCGGCCCGCCATGTCTGAAAAGATCGTCGACGTCGCCGCCGGCCTGATCCTGCGTCCGGACGGCAAGCTGCTTCTGGGCCAGCGCCCCGAGGGCAAGCCGTGGTCGGGCTGGTGGGAACTGCCTGGCGGCAAGCTCGAACCCGGCGAGACCGTGCTGCAGGCGCTGGCGCGCGAACTGCAAGAAGAAATCGGCATCCGTGTCACGCAGTCGCGCCCGTGGGTCACCTATGTGCACGCCTATCCCCACACCACGGTGCGCCTGGCGTTCTGCCACGTCACCGGCTGGGAAGGCGAACCGCAAAGCCTTGAAAACCAGCGCCTGGAATGGGTGGATCCGGCCAACGCGGCCGCGGTGGGCGACTTGCTGCCCGCCACCCTGCCGCCGCTGCGCTGGCTGCAGCTGCCCACCACCTATGGCATCAGCGGCATCGGCTCGCGCGCGGGCATCGCGCCGTTCCTCGGCCGGCTGGACGCGGCGCTGGCGCGCGGCGTGAAGCTGGTGCAGTTCCGTGAACCGCAATGGCCCGACGGCGTGGGCGCCAGTTCGCTGCACGAGGTGCTGCAACAGGTGGTCAAGCGTTGCCGCGCCGCCGGCGCGCGCGTGCTGGTCAACAGCATCCATCCCGTTGCCTGGTGGAAGGAAGCCGACGGCGTGCACCTGCGCACGGCGGATGCGCTGCGTCTGACCGCTCGTCCGGAATTGCCGCGCAACGCGCTGGTCGGCGTTTCCGCGCATGACAACGCGCAGGTGGTCCATGCCCGCGAACTGGGCGCGGACTTTGCCGTGCTGGGTCCCGTGCTGGACACGCCCAGCCATCCCGGCGCGCAGACGCTGGGCTGGGAAGGCTTCGTGCAAGGCAACCGCGACGCGGGCATTCCGGTGTTTGCGCTGGGGGGACAATCCACCCAGACGGTCTCGCAAGCCTTGCGGCACGGCGCGCATGGCATCGCCGGCATTCGCGGCATTCTCTGACCGCCTGAGTTGCTCGCGCTTCGCCCTGCCGCGCCGCGCGCGCAATCCAACGGCCCATGCCTTGCGCATGGGCCGTTTTGCATTCCGCCCGGGCGGGAAAGCGCGCATAGACCAAACGTGCGCGCCGTTGCACGCTACATCCCGAGGCCTGGCCGCCACGCGCGGCCCGGCAGGCAATCGGCATTACATCGAGGAACGCATGTCTGAAATCGCATTTGCCACGATGAGCGATCTGGCGGACGGCCTGGCGAAGGGCCGCTACAGTTCGGTGGAAGTGACGCGCCACTTCCTGGACCGCATCGACCGGGCCAATCCGGCGCTGGGCGCCTTCGTCAGCGTGGACAGCGCAGGCGCGCTACGGCTTGCCGAGGCCTCCGACGCACGCAGGCGCGCCGGCTATGGGATGCTTAGCGCCCTGGACGGCATCCCCGTGGCGATCAAGGACCTGTGCGACATCCAGGGGCAGATCACCACGGCGGGCTCCGAGGCCTGGCGCGAACGGCGCGGCGGCGTCACCGCCACCGCGGTGACACGGCTGCTGAACGCGGGCATGGTGGTGCTGGGCAAGACGCACATGGTCGAATTTGCCTTTGGCGGCTGGGGCACCAACCCGGTGATGGGCACGCCCCGCAATCCTTGGGACTTGAATCGCGCACGGGTGCCCGGCGGCTCGTCCAGCGGGTCCGGCGTCGCCGTCGCGGCCGGGCTGGCGCCCGCGGCGCTTGGGTCGGACACGGGCGGCTCGGTCCGGATTCCGGCGGCGCTCAATGGCATCACCGGCCTGAAGACCACGCGCGGACTGATCAGCCTGCACGGCGCGGTGGCGCTGTCGCCCACGCTGGACACCCTGGGCCCGCTGACCCGCGACACGCGCGACGCAATGCTGCTGACCGCGCTGATGGCCGGATCCGACACCCATGATCCCCTGACGTTCGGCATTCCCGCCTTCAACTACCACGAGCCCTACTCCGGGCCGCAACCGCTGCGCGGCAAGCGGATCGCGCTGATGCCGGTTGCACAGCACCCCATTGCCGTGGAAGCCGATGCGCTGTCAGCCCTGGACGACGCGCGCCGCGTGCTGGCCGCGCTGGGCGCCGACGTGCAGGAAACGCCCCTGCCCTTCGATTTTCACGAGATGATGCAACGCAACGGCCAGATCATCGCCGCGGAAGCGTATGCGCTGCACCGCGGCCACATCGAGGACACGGCGCAGCCCATCGGCCAGTACGTGCGCGCCCGCGTGCTGTCGGGCAAGGGAATCTCGGCGGCCGACTACATCGGCGCATTGCAGGCGCATGCGCAGGCGCGCCGCGACTGGCTGGACTGGATGCAGGAGTTCGACGCGGTGCTGACGCCTTGCGTGCCGTTCGGCGCGCGGCAGCTGGCCGACGTCGATGAAACTGCCACGCCGCTTGCGTCGTTTACTCGCGCCGGCAACTACGTCAACGCCGCAGGACTGGCGCTGCCCGCGGGCTTTACCAGCGACGGCCTGCCGCTGGGCGTGCAGTTGCTGGGAAAGCCGAACGCGGAGGCCGTGCTGGGCCGGATTGGCATCGCGTTCCAGGCGGTCACCGACTGGCATCGCCAGCGGCCGGATCTGAAGGCCGTGGGTTTGTAGGGCAGCCGCGGCTAGCGCGACGGCGCCGCCGGCGTTTGCTGCGTTGGGGCTTGCGGCGCAGCTGTTTGCGACGCAGGCGCCGATGCAGGCCCCGATGCAGGCGCCACCGCAGGCGAGGTCGCGGCGTCCGCCCGCGCCGTTTCCACGGGCGGCAGACCTTCCCAGCCGCCGCCCAACGCGACGATCAGGTTGACGCTGGCCACGAGCCGGTTGCCCAGCAGGCTCAGGGCGTTGCGCTCGCTGTTGAGCGCGGTGGCGTCGACCACGGCCACGCTCAGGTAGTCGACCAGGCCCGCCTTGTACTGGTTCTGGATCAGGCGCAGCGATTCCCGCGCGGATTCCAGCGCGCGCCGCTGCACGATCTGCTCCTGCTCCATTACCCGCAGCTGGATCAGGTAATCCTCGACCTCGCGCAGCCCGGTCAACGCCGCCTGCCGGTAGGCCGCGGCCTGCGAGTCGTACGACGCACGGGCCTGCTCGACCTGGGCCTCGCGCGCGCCGCCGTCGAAGATCGTCAGGGCCAGCGCCGGTCCCAGCGACCAGAAGCGCGCGGGCGCCGTCAGCAGCTCGGCAAACTCGCCATTGCGGAAACCGCCGTCGGCCGACAGGGTCAGGCTGGGGAACCACGCGGCCTGCGCCACGCCGATCTGCGCGTTGGCGGCGGCGGCGCGGCGTTCGGCGGCCGCCACGTCGGGCCGGCGTTCGAGCAGTTCGGACGGCAGGCCCACGGGAATCTGCGGCAACCGCAACGCGAAGACGGCGGGCGGCAGACTGAACTGGGACGGCGCCAGACCCATCAGGACGGCGATCGCGTGCTCATACTGGCCGCGCTGCCAGTCCAGGTCGATGGACTGCGCGCGCGTGCTTTCCAGCTGCGTGCGCGCCACCGCCACGTCGGCTTGGCCGGCCACGCCGACCTCATAGCGGTTCTGCGTGAGCTGCAGGGATTTTTCATAGGCGGCCACGGTGGCGTCGAGCAGACGCTTCTGCTCGTCCAGCACGCGCAATTGCAGATAGGTCTGCACCAACGCGGCCTGCGCACTCAGCCGGGTCGCGCCCAGGTCCGCCAGGCTGGCGGCGGCGCTGGCTTCCGAGGACTCGACACTGCGGCGCACGCGCCCCCACACGTCCAGCTCCCAACTGACGCTGCCGGTCAGCGAATACTGGTTGGATACGTTGCCGCCGGAACCAGTGGACGAACCGCTTTGCCCGCCGTTGCCGCTGCGGCTCATGCCTGCCCCCGCGCCCACGGTCGGAAAAAAGCCCGAGCGCGCGCCGCGCACCAGGCCAAGCGCCTGGCGGTAGTTCGCCTCGGCCTGCGCAATGGTCTGGTTCGAGGTGTTCAGACGGTCCACCAGGCCGTTCAGCGTGCTGTCGTCGTAAACCGTCCACCACGCGCCGCGATCGGCCTCGTCGCGCGGTTGCGCGGGCTTCCAGCCGGGCACCTCGACCTCGCCTTCCTTGTAGGCGGCGCCCACGTCGAGCGCCGGACGCTGGTAGTCGGGCCCGACCGCGCAAGCGCCCAGCAGCGCGCACAGCGCAAGCGTGATCGCGGCGCGGGGAAATGAGGCGAAAGCAGACGGCGTGGTACGGATCATGTGTGTTTGATGGAAGCGGAATCGCCGGCCCGCCCGGAGCGCCGGCGTGCGGCCCACAGGCGGAAGCGATCCAGATAAAGATAGACCACCGGGGTGGTGTACAGCGTGAGGATCTGGCTCAGCACCAGGCCGCCCACGATGGTGATGCCCAGCGGCTGGCGCATCTCGACGCCGGCGCCCGTGGCCAGCACCAGCGGCAGCGCGCCGAAGATGGCCGCCATCGTGGTCATCATGATGGGCCTAAAGCGCGTCAGGCAGGCCTGGAAGATGGCGTCGCGCGGCGACATGCCGTGGTGGCGCTCGGCGTCCAGCGCAAAGTCCACCATCATGATGGCGTTCTTCTTGACGATGCCGATGAGCAGGAACACCCCGATCAACGCGATCAAGGTGAAGTCATGGCGCACCAGCAGCAGCGCAAGCAGCGCGCCCAGGCCCGCCGACGGCAGCGTGGACAGGATGGTGAGCGGGTGGACGAAGCTTTCGTACAGGATGCCCAGCACGATGTACATGGTGACCAGCGCAGCCAGGATCAGCCAGGGCTGTTGCGACAGCGTCTGCTGCAACGCGGCGGCGGTGCCCTGAAAGCCGGCCTGGATCTGGTCGGACGGCAGGCCGATGCGGGCCACCGCGTTGTCGATCGCGGTGGTCGCCTGCCCCAGCGACACGCCGGGCGCAAGGCTGAACGAGATGGTGTCCGCCACGAACAGCCCCTGGTGACTCACGCTGAGCGGTGCATTGGCGTTTTCAAGCTTGGTGAACGCCGACAGCGGCACACGTGCGCCGTCCGCGGTGATGACTTCGACCTGGCGCAGCGACTCGATGTCCTGCGCGAACTTCGGGTCCACGCCCAGCACCACGTGATACTGGTTGAGCGGCCCGTACATGACCGACACCTGGCGCTGGCTGAACGAATTGTTCAGCACCGTGGAGATGGTGGCCATGCTGATGCCCAGCCGCGTCGCGGCTTCCCGGTCGATGACCAGGTTGATCTCGCGGCCCCGGTCCTCGACGTCGGCGTCCACGTCGGTAATCTCCGGAATCTTGGCCATCGCCTGCTGCACCTTGGGCATCCACGTGCGCAGCAGCTGCAGGTCGCCAGACATCAGGGTGTAGTCGTACGAACCCTGGCTTTGGCGCCCGC
The DNA here is from genome assembly GCF_019091095.1 of Achromobacter sp. GbtcB20. Lineage (NCBI taxonomy): Bacteria > Pseudomonadati > Pseudomonadota > Betaproteobacteria > Burkholderiales > Alcaligenaceae > Achromobacter > Achromobacter sp. GbtcB20. The sequence goes on from NZ_JAGXJZ010000030.1 coordinate 21,850, forward strand.
CAATGCGGATGTCCTGCTGCGACACCAGGAACATGCGCGCCCCGGGCATGTTCTGCAGCTTGGCGCGCAAGCGGTTGATGACCACGTCCGCAGAGACCTTGCGCTCGTCCAGCGGCTTTAACTGGATCTGCATGAAGCTGCTGTTGCTGCCGCCGCGCCCGCCGGCGTAGCCGGTCATGCTTTGCACGGCCGGATCGGCCAGCACCACCTTGCGCAGCGCCTCGAGCTTGGGCAGCGTGGCCTGGAACGACGTGCCCTGGTCCACCCGGAAAAAGCCCAGCAGCTGGCCCGTGTCCTGCTGCGGGAAAAATCCCTTGGGCACCACCGTATACAGGTACACGTTCAGGCCCACGGCGATCGCCAGCGTCAGCATCATCAGCCGCCCGTGCGCCAGCGCCCAGCCGAGCGACACGCGATAGCCGTTCTGCATCGATTCGAAGGCGCGTTCGGACCAGCGGGCCAGCCGGCCCGGCGGCTTCTGTTCCTTGGGTTCGGGCCGCAGCAGGCGCGCGCACATCATGGGCGTGAGCGTCAGCGACACCACCAGCGACACCAGGATCGACGCCGACAAGGTGACCGCGAACTCGCGGAACAGGCGCCCGACCACGCCGCCCATCAGCAGGATGGGGATGAACACCGCCACCAGCGACAGGCTCATCGACAGCACCGTGAATCCGACTTCGCGCGAGCCGCGCAGCGCGGCGCGCATCGGCGACATGCCGCGTTCGACATGACGCATGATGTTCTCGAGCACCACGATCGCGTCATCCACGACAAAGCCGGTCGCGACGATCAACGCCATCAGCGAAATGGTGTTCAGCGTGTAGCCGCACAGGTACATGATGCAGAACGTACCGATCAGCGACACCGGCACCGCCACGCTGGGAATGATCGCCGCCCGCCAGCGCCGCAGGAACAGCAGCACCACCAGCACCACCAGGCCCACGGCGATGATGAGCGTCAGCTCGGCCTCGTGCAGCGACGCCCGGATGCTGGGCGTGCGGTCCTGCGCGACCCGCATGTTGACGTCGGCGGGCATCAGCGCCTGCAACACGGGAAGCTGGGCGCGCACGGCGTCCACGGCTTCGATGATGTTGGCGTCGGCCTGCCGCCGCACGATCATCAGGATGGCGTTGCGATCGTTGTAGAAGCCGGTCTGGTAAAGGTCTTCGACCGAATCCTCGACGCGGGCCACGTCGGACACGCGCACCGGCCGGCCATCGCGCCAGGCCACGATCAGCGGCCGGTATTCCTCGGCGCGGCTGAGCTGGTCGCTGACCATGATCTGCCAGTGGTAGCGGTCGTTTTCCAGCACGCCCTTGGGCCGGTTGGCGTTGGCGTTGGCCAGCGTGGCGCGCAATTCGTCCAGCGACACGCCCTGATTGGCCAGGGCGCCGGGCAGCACGGTCACGCGCACGGCCGGCAGCGAGCTGCCGCCCACCGTGACCTCGCCCACCCCGTCCACCTGGGCCAGTTTCTGCGCCACGATGGTGGACGCCAGATCGTAGAGCTGGCCCTGGCTGAGCGTGTCGGAAGTCAGCGCCAGCGTCAGGATGGGCGCGTCCGACGGATTGGACTTGTGATACGTGGGATTGCTGCGCAGCCCCGTGGGCAGCAGCGAGCGCGCCGCGTTGATGGCGGCCTGCACGTCGCGCGCGGCGCCGTTGATGTCGCGCGACAGGTCGAACTGCAACGTGATGCGGGTAGAGCCCTGCGAGCTGCGCGAGGTCATTTCGGTGACCCCCGCGATGCTGCCCAGCGACCGCTCCAGCGGCGTGGCAACGCTGGAGGCCATGGTCTCGGGACTGGCGCCGGGCAGGCTGGCCGACACCGAAATGGTCGGAATGTCCACCTGCGGCAGGGGCGCGACCGGCAAGAGGAAGAACGCAAGCATGCCGGCCAGCACGACCGCCAGGCTCAGCAGCGTGGTCGCCACCGGCCGGACGATGAAGGGCGCCGACAGGATCATCGGGCGGCTCCGGCCGATTGCGCGCCCGCTCCGCGCCAGCGGCGCGACATGCGATCGAACATCAGATAGATGACGGGCGTGGTGAACAGCGTCAGCACCTGCGACAGCAGCAGGCCGCCGACCATGACCAAACCGAGCGGCTGGCGCAATTCAGCGCCCGTGCCCGTCGACAGCATCAGCGGCAAGGCGCCGAACAGCGCCGCCAGCGTGGTCATCAGGATGGGACGAAAGCGCAGCAGCGCGGCCTCGTGGATGGCCTCGCGCGGCGACAGTCCGCGCTTGCGTTCGGCATCCAGCGCGAAGTCGATCATCATGATCGCGTTCTTCTTGACGATGCCGATCAGCAGGATGATCCCGATGATGCCGATCATGTCCAGCTCGGTGCCGCTGATGAGCAGCGCCAGCAGCGCCCCCACGCCCGCCGACGGCAGCGTGGACAGGATGGTGATGGGATGGATGTAGCTTTCGTACAGGACGCCAAGCACGATGTACATCGTGACCACGGCCGCCAGGATCAGCCACAGCGTGCTGGACAGCGAATTCTGGAACGCCAGCGCCGCGCCCTGGAAGCGGGTCTCGACACCGGCCGGCATGCCGATCTCGGCTTCGGCCGCCTTGATGTTCTCGACCGCGTCGGACAGCGAGGCGCCCGGCGCCAGGTTGAACGACACCGTCACCATCGGAAACTGGTCGAGCCGGTTCACGGCCAGCACCGTCCTGCCTTCGCTGATGTGCGCGACCGACGACAGCGGCACCTGCGCACCCGAGGACGTGGGCACGTGAATCTGCCCGAGCGCGCTGGGCGACATCTGGAACTGAGGCAGCACCTCGAGCACCACGCGGTACTGGTTGGACTGCGTGAAGATCGTGGAGATCAGCCGCTGGCCAAAGGCGTTGTACAGCGCCTCGTCGATGATGGCGGCGGTGATGCCCAGGCGCGAGGCGGCGTCGCGGTCGATTTCCACCCAGGTCTGCAAGCCGTCGTCCTGCAGGTCGTCGGCCACATCCATCAGGCCGGGCACGGCGCGCAGGCGGTCGACCAGCTTGGGCGTCCACTCGCTCAGCACCTTCAGGTCGGGATTGGACAGCGTCATCTGATACTGCGTGCGGCTGACGCGGTCTTCGATGGTCAGGTCCTGCACCGGCTGCATGTAGACGGTCAGGCCGTCCTGCTTGTTCAGGTTTTCCTGCAGGCGCGCCATCACCGCGCGCAGATCGCCGGTGCGCTCGGCCTGGGGCTTGAGCGAAATCTGCATGCGGCCGGCGCTGAGCGTGGCATTGCTGCCGTCCACGCCGATGAAGGACGACACGGCGGCCACGTCGGGATCCTGCAGCACCAGGCGGGCGGCGGCCTGCTGGCGCTCGGACATGGCGGCAAACGAAATGGACTGCGGCGCCTGCGTGATGGCCTGGATGAGGCCGGTGTCCTGCTGCGGAAAGAACCCCTTGGGCACCACCATGTACAGCAGCACGGTCAGCGCAAAGGTGGCCACCGCCACCACCAGCGTCAGCGTCTGGTGGCGCAGCACCACCTGCAGCATGCGGTCGTATGCGGCGATGACGCGGTCGATGAACGCGCCCGTGGCCCGATGAAAGCGTCCATGCTTCGTTTCGGATTCCGAACGCAAGAGGCGCGCGCACATCATGGGCGTGAGCGTCAGCGACACCAACAGCGAAATCAGGATGGCCACCGCCAGCGTGATCGCGAATTCGCGGAACAGCCGGCCCACGACTTCGGTCATGAAAAGCAGCGGGATCAGCACGGCGATCAGCGACAGGGTCAGCGAGATCAGCGTGAAGCCGATCTGCGACGCGCCTTTCAGCGCGGCCTGCATCGGCTTTTCGCCTTCCTCGATGTGCCGGGCGATGTTCTCGATCATCACGATCGCGTCGTCCACCACGAAGCCCGTGGCGATGGTCAGCGCCATCAGCGTCAGGTTGTTGATGGAGAACCCGGACAGATACATGATGCCGAACGTGCCCACCAGCGACAGCGGCACGACGACGCTGGGAATCAGCGTGGCCGTCAGGCTGCGCAGGAACACGAACGTGACCATGACCACCAGCCCCACGGCCAGCAGCATTTCAAACTGCACGTCGGCGACCGAGTCGCGGATGGTCTGCGTGCGGTCCGACACCACCGTCACGTCCAGCGTGGCGGGCAGCGCGGCGCGCAGCTGCGGCATCAGCGCCTGGATGCGGTCGACCACGTCGATCACGTTGGCGCCGGGCTGGCGCTGGATGTTCAGCAGGATGGCGGGCTTGTCGCCGGCCCACGCGGCCTGGCGCGTGTCCTCGGCCCCCTCGACCGCGCGCGCCACGTCGGCCAGCCGCAGCGGCGCGCCGTTCTTGTACGCGATGATCAGGCTGTTGTAGTCGGTGGGCGACTTGAGCTGGTCGTTGGCGTTGATGGTGGTGGAACGCTGCGGGCCGTCCAGGTTGCCCTTGGGCTGATTGACGTTGGCGCCGACGATCGCGGTGCGCAGGTCGGTCAGCGACAGGCCATTGGCCGCCAGCGCCTGCGGGTTCACCTGGACGCGCACCGCGGGCCGCTGCCCGCCCGCCACGCTGACCAGGCCCACGCCGGGGATCTGCGACAGCTTCTGCGCCACGCGCGTATCGACCAGGTCGCGCACCTGCGGCAGCGGCATGGTGGGAGACGTGATTGCCAGCGTCAGCACGGCCGCGTCCGCGGGATTGACCTTGTTGTAGGTGGGCGGCACCGGCAGGTCGGACGGCAGCAGGTTCGAGGCGGCATTGATGGCCGCCTGCACCTGCTGCTCGGCCACGTCCAGCGGCAGCGTCAGATTGAATTGCAATGTGATGACCGAGGCGCCGCCCGAACTGGTGGACGACATCTGGTTCAGGCCGGGCATCTGGCCGAACTGCCGCTCCAGGGGCGAGGTGACCAGCGAGGTCATGACGTCGGGGCTGGCCCCGGGGTACAGCGTCACGACCTGGATCGTGGGGTAGTCGACCTCGGGCAGCGCCGAGACGGGCAGGAAGCGGTAGGCGATGAGGCCCGCGATCAGGATGGCCACCATCGACAGGGTGGTGGCCACGGGGCGCAGGATGAATAGGCGCGACGGGCTCACGGCGTTCTCTGCTTACTTGGCCGCGGGCGTGGTGCCGGCCGGCGCGCCCGCGCCGAGCGACTTGTCGCGGGCCGCGGGAATGACTTCGGCGCCGCCCACGATTTCCACCTTGGCGCCGGCGCGCAGGCGGTCCGTGCCTTCGGTGACGACCCGATCCCCGGGCTTGAGACCTTCATTGACGGCGACCATGCCGGCGTTGATGGCGCCCAGCTTCACCGGGCGCACCGCGATCGTGTTGTCGTCCTGCACCAGGAAGACAAACGCGCCGGCCGAGCCCTGCTGGACCGCGGCCGTCGGAATGGCCGTCACGTCCTTGCGGGTCAGCACGTGCAGCCGCACGTTGACGAACTGGTTGGGGAAAAGCGCATCGTCGGTGTTGTCGAAGCGGGCCTTGAGCTTGAGCGTGCCGGTTGCCACGTCGATCTGGTTGTCCAGCGTCTCGAGCGTGCCCGAGGCGATGCGGCGGGTGTCGGCGCGGTCATAGGCGTCGACGGTCAGCGTCTTGCCGGCCGCCAACTCGGCGCGCACTTCCGGCAGCTGCGTTTCGGGCAGGGTGAAGACGACGGAGATGGGCTGGGTCTGGGTGATGACGACCAGCCCGTTGGTGTCGGAGCTGGACACCAGATTGCCGCGGTCGACCTGACGCAGGCCCAGGCGGCCGCTGATCGGCGCGGTGATGCGGGCGTAATCCAGTTGCAGCTTGGCATTGTCGACATTGGCCTGGTCGCTCTTGACCGTGCCTTCGTACTGGCGCACCAGCGCGGCCTGCGTGTCGACCTGCTGGCGGGCGATGGAGTCCTGCTTGAAAAGGGCCTGGTAGCGTTGCAGGTCGCGGCGGGCGTTTTCCAGCTGCGCGAGGTTCTGCATCTGCGTGCCGCGCGCCTGGTCAAGCGCCACCTGGAAGGCGCGCGGGTCCACCTGGGCGAGCAGGTCTCCGGCCTTGACCTGCTGGCCCTCCTGGAACGCGACGTCCACAAGTTCGCCACTGACGCGGCTTCGGACGGTGACGGTGTTGTAGGCGGTGACGGTGCCCAGCGAGCGCAGGAAGATGTCGATGTCCTGCTGCGCGGCGGTGGCGATACGGACCGGGACGGGCATGTTGGCCATGGCGGCCGCGGGCGGCCTGCCGCCTGTCCGCCCCCCCGGGCCTGCCTGCTTGGCCGACGGCCGCAGCACCACCCAGGCAATCGCCGCGACGGCAAGCAGCAGCAAAACCAGACCGACGACGCGGCGGCGGCTCCAGCGGGAGGGTGGGGATACGGGACGGCTATCGGACATGGACTCGGTTCCGGCACACTCGGAAGGAAAGCCGTATTGTCTACTAGACCGTCCCGGTTTCGGCCCTGGTCGCCGTCACCCTGAAACTACCCGCAACAGGAATCCGGGCCACGAAACCGTACGTAACTTGCGCCTAGGAACTGCACAAAGTCATCTGGAATGCCACGTCGCGGGCCACCTGCTGAGGTTTAAATTCCCCGTCCTGCGTGGAAAAACGTATCCAGATCATGTACTTATTGGCGCTGATCTCGGGAAAGACGCCCTGGGCGGGATCCACCCAGACGCGCAGAAGCTGGAACTGCTTGCCGCCCAGCATCTGCTGATAGGCGCCCTGCTCGGCCACGATGTCGGTCTTGCGGCCGGACTCGCGCAACAGGCGCAGCGCCAGCGTCAGACCGTCGTAGAGGGGAATGAAGGGCGAAACCCAGGCCTGCAGGTCTGCGCAGCGGGCGGCTTCGGGCTTGTTCTGCCAGGCATAGTAGGACGGCATGTCGACCTGCGTGGCGCTGCCGGGCATCGACAAGCGGCCGCGCAGGCTGGTCAGCCATTCGTTCTCGCGCAGCGACTGGCCGGTCTTGCCGGGTGCAGCCAGCGCGCTGGCCACCTTTTCCATTTCGCGCAGCATGCTTTCCAGCGCGTCCTGCGCAACGCCAGGATGGTCGCGCAGTCCGACCAGCGCCAGGCGCTGGCGTTCAAGGTCCTGGAGGATCGCCCCCTTCACGTCGGTGCGTTCGCAAGCATCGAGCAGATCGAACAATGACGTGACGGCAACCTGATGCTGGCGTGAGTCGCCCTCGCGAGCAAAGAAGAAGAGCCTGTCGAACAGGTATTCCAGCCGCAGATAAGCACGGATGCGCTCATTGAAGGGGTATTCGTAAACGATCACGCTTTTTTACAGGCCCTATCAGTGGTTGGCCGGCGGGCCAAGAATTTTCAGGGGTGCCGGCAGCCGCTGGCTTACCGGCCCGTGGTGGTCGCCAGCGCCAGCCAGCGGTCATGCAGGGTCAACGCCCGCGCGCGCAATTGATCCGGCGTGGTCGTTGCGTCGTTGAGTATGACGTCGTCCGCGACCTCCAACCGGCGTGCCCGCGCAGCCTGTGCCGCCATGATACGCCGGATGTCCTGCTCCGTCAGCCCGCTGCGCTGCTGCACGCGGGCCACCTGCGTCTCGGGGTCGCAGTCCACCACGCAGATACGATCCACGCGATCGCGCCAACGGTCCAGGGACTCGACCAATAGGGGCACCACAAAGACCAGATACGATCCTTTAGCGGTCGCCGCCTGACGTTCCGTTTCGCGGCCGATGACCGGATGCAGCACGGCCTCAAGCCGCAGGCGGACCTGCGGATCGGCGAATGCCTGCGCGCGCATCCATGCGCGGTCCAGCGCGCCGTCGGGCGTCACGGCCTCGCGGCCGAATTCGCGTTCGATCGCCGGCATGGCGGCGCCGCCCGCGGCGGTCAGCGCGCGCGCGATCTCGTCGGTGTCGACGAGGGCCGCGCCCCACTCGGCCAGCATGTCCGCCACGCGGGACTTGCCCGAACCGATGCCGCCCGTCAGACCAATCTTGAACATGCGCCTTTCCTCATGTGCTCATGAATTGCAATACGCCATGCTCGCCGCCCAACAGCAGCATGACCAGCCCGGCCAGCGCCAGATAGGGTCCGAAGGGCAAGGGCTGGCCGCGCCGGGCGCGGCCGGTCAGCGTCAATGCGCCGCCAATCAGCACGCCCACCAGCGATGCGCTCAAAAGCAGCATCGGCAGGGCTTCGATGCCGAACCACGCGCCCAGCGCGGCCAGCAGCTTGAAGTCGCCCTGCCCCATGCCTTCGCGCCCGGTCAGCAAGCGGAACACATGAAAGATAACCCACAGGAACAGATATCCCGCCACGGCGCCGACCACTGCCATCTGCACGCTGGCGAACGCATCGAAGAGGTTCACCAGCAGACCCGCCCACACCAGCGGCTGGGTCAGCACATCGGGCAGCAGCGTCGTTTCGAAATCGATCCAGGCCAGCGCCACCAGCGTGGCCGACAGGCCCATGGCGGCAAGCGCGATCGGCGTCGCGCCAAAGCGCAGCGCGCAGCCGGCAAAGAGCGCGCAGGTCAGCAGTTCGATGACGGGATAGCGCCAGCCGATGGGCGCATGGCAGGCAGCGCACCGGCCGCGCAGCAATAGCCAGCCGAGCAGGGGAATCCGCGCCATGCGGTCCAGCGGCGCCTCGCAGGCGGGGCAATGCGAAGCCGGCGACCACAGGCCATAGTGGCCGGGCGGCCGCGGCTTGCCGGCCGCGTCCATGCACTGCGCCTGCCACTCGCGCTCCATCATGCGCGGCAGCCGATGGGTCAGCACCGTCAGCCAGTTGCCCACGAACAAGCCGGCCAGCGCCGCCGCACCAATGAAAACGCCCAGGGGCAGATCAAGGATTCGCCACATCGCCGTCACCGCCCCGCGTGGCCCGGACACGGCTGCCCATCCGACAGGCCGGCGATGGCGCATGGGATGAGGGGCCGCGCGCGGCCATGTCGTAATTTGTGCATAAAGTGCGGCAGATGCCCGGGAACGGCTAAGGGGAACGTATCGAATCTTCGCATAAGTGCGTAAAATCGGAGACAGACTCAATTCACGGATAAGCTGCCATGGCCGCGCGCGTCGATATCGTTTCCCGCTCCCCCAAACTCGGCGTCATGGGGCTGCTGTTAGCGGGCGCCGTGATAGGCGCTACCGGCTGCGCCAAGCAGAAGGCCGAAGGCTACTACGACCTGCCGGCGGAAAGCACCGTGACCGACGCGCAGTACCAGGGCTCGGGCGCGGGCTACCGCAACATCATCCGCGCGCCGTCGCAAGTGCAGATCGAGCTCAAGCCCGACGCGCGCCGCCAGCAGAACCAGAACCAGCAGGCCGTTGCCGCGGGCCAGACCACCGAAGACGGCCAGCCCGTGCCCGAAGGCGCCGAAGGCGGCTCGGGCGAATCGGGCAAATCGGCGCCTGCCCCCGCCGCGGCGCCAGCCGCCGCGCCCAGCGGCATCACCCACAGCCTGGTGCCGCAGCCTCAGACCTACATGGGCACGCTGCCGTGTTTCTCGCCCGCCATGCAATGCACGGCCCAGCGCGTGACGCTGACGCTGGCCCCCAATGGCCGCTGGCGCGGCCGCACCGCCTACCTGGACAACGATCCCAAGAAGGGTCCGCCCGTGTCCGAACAAGGTTGCTGGGACGCCACCGACGAACGTCCGCCGCGTGTCATCCTGATGGACGGCCAGGGCAACGTCCGGGTGGAATTCCTGGTCGCGGCCAACAACGTGCTGCGCGTGCGCTCGATTGGCGGCCAGACGCCCAACCTGAACTACAACCTGACCCGCCAGCCGGATCTGGACCCCATCGACGAGCTGGCAAACGCCGCCGCCCCCAAGTGCCCCTGATCGCAAGGCTGTCCGCCCGCGGCGACTGAACGTCGCCGGAGACTAGGCCGCCGCACCCCTTCCCGGGCCTGACGAACACCCTGTTCGTCAGGCCCGAATTCATTGGGCGACGGCATTGGGGCGGCGCGGCAAGCACGCCGACCACGACAGGCGCGACGGGCGCGACGGGCGCGACAGCGACAGGCCCGACAGGCGCGGCAAGCGTGGCGGTAACGTCAGGGAGGCACGGGTTTTGATGGGCAAGCGCCGTAGGCGCCGGCGGGTTCGTGCAGCACCTGGGTCGGCGCGCTGGCACCGCCCGGAGGCGGCATCGGGCTGGGGCGCCACTGCGCGCCCGGGACGGGCGAGGCGCCTGACTGCCCGTGCGCACACAACCGGCACGCAAGCTGCATGGCGTTGCGGGCGCCGAGTTTGGCGAAGATGCGGGCGCGATGGGCCTCGACCGTGCGCAGGGAGATGCCCAGGTCGATGGCGATGACCTTATTGGCCCGCCCGGCCGCCACGTAATCGACGATCTGGCGTTCGCGGGCGGTCAGGGAGGACAGGACGGCGTCGAGTTCGGGGTGAGGAAAAGACATGGGGCAGCTCGCTTGCAATGTAGGATTGCAAACAGTCTGCCCCGGTGTCACAGCCGGCGTAAGCTGACAATTCTGATAGGGGGTGACCAAAACACCCCGCATCATGCGCCCGCGGCTAGCCCGCCTTCCGCCTGCCTCAGGCGGTGTAGTCCAGTTCCAGGTTGTCGATCAGCCGCGTGGCGCCCAGCTTGGCGGCAGCCAGCACCACGACGGGTTCGCCGGCTTGCAGGTCCGCAGCCTCGGGGCGCTTCAGATCGCGCTGGCGGCGCAGGGCCACGTAATCGACCTTCCAGCCGCGCTGCGTCAGACGCTGGACGGCGTCGTTTTCCAGGGCGGCGGCGTCGCGCTCACCCCGGGCCAGTCGTCGGCCGATCTCTTGCAGTTCGGCGTACAGCGCCGGCGCTTCGGCACGTTCGGCCTCGCTCAGGTAGCGGTTGCGCGAGGACAACGCCAGCCCGTCGTCCGCGCGCACGGTTTCATGCGCCAGCACCTCGACGGGCAACTGGAACTGGCGGCACATGTTGCGCACCACCATCAGCTGCTGGTAGTCCTTCTTGCCGAACACGGCCACACGCGGCTGCACGCACGAGAACAGCTTGAGCACGACCGTGCTGACGCCGGCGAAAAAGCCCGGACGGAACTCGCCTTCCAGGATGTCGCCCAGGTCGTCGGGCGGCTGGATGCGGAAATTCTGGGGTTCAGGGTACATCTCGCGCTCGTTCGGTGCGAACAGCACGTAGACGTCGCGCGCCGCTTCAAGCTTTTCGATGTCGGCGGCCAGGGTGCGCGGATACTGATCGAAGTCCTCGTTCGGGCCGAATTGCAGGCGGTTCACGAAGATGCTGGCCACGACGGGATCACCGTGCTGGCGCGCCAGCTTCATGAGCGCGAGGTGGCCTTCGTGCAGGTTGCCCATGGTGGGCACGAACGACACGCGGTTCTGTCCGCGCAGGTGATCGCGCAATTCCTGGATGGTGTGTACGACTTTCAAGGGAAATCTCCGGGGGAGTGGCGCCCGGTCAGGATCAGGCCGCGACCGCTGCCACGCTGGTGTACGCCAGGCGCACGTAGATGGGAGCATAAGGCTCCGCCTGCGTGATCTCCAGCAGCGATTCGCGCGCCAGCTCGAGCATGGCGATGAAATGCACGACAACGACCGCGGCGGGCGCCCCCTCGCGGACGCGCTCCATGAACAGGTCGCCGAATTCCATGAAACGCACGTCGTTCAGGCGGCGCAGGATGTGCGTCATGTGATCGCGCACCGACAGCTGCTCGCGCGTGATGTGGTGGTGCTGGTTCAGCTTGGCCCGCTTCATGATGTCGGCCCACGCCGCGCGCAGGTCGTCCACACTGACATCCGGCAGCGCGCGCTCGACGCTCAGGTCGGCCACGGCCTGGCTGCTGACGAAATCGCGGCCCAGCTGCGGCAGCTTGTCCAGCTTCTGGGCGGCCAGCTTCATCTGCTCGTACTCGAGCAGGCGGCGCACCAGTTCGGCGCGCGGATCCTCGGGCTCTTCGCCGGTGTCGGTCTTTTTGACCGGCAGCAGCATGCGCGACTTGATCTCGATGAGCATGGCCGCCATCAAGAGATATTCGGCGGCCAGTTCGAGGTTGGTGATGCGGATCTGATCCACGTACGACAGGTACTGCCGCGTGACATCCGCCATGGGGATGTCCAGAACGTTGAAGTTCTGCTTGCGGATCAGGTAAAGCAACAGGTCCAGCGGCCCTTCGAAGGCTTCGAGAAAGACTTCCAGCGCATCGGGCGGAATGTACAGATCCGTCGGCATCTGGAACAGCGGCTCGCCGTACAGACGCGCAAACGCCACGCTATCGATGGTGTCGGGCGTGCTGTCGACGGACGGTTCCACTAGCTTGGCCAGGGCGTCGCCCGGCACCGAGGGGTTCTGGACCATGTGTGCCGCAAAGGTATCAGTCGGCCTGATACACGTACGGCTTTTGCGCCACGCGGGCCGCGCGGAAGCCTTCGAGCAGTTCCTGGTCCTGCTGCTTGTCCCAGAGACGGGCGCGTCCCTCGCGCTGGCGCTCTTCTGTGCCAGGGTGGGATTTCTTGTAGTCCTTCAGGAACTGGGTGATCTCGGATTCGTAGTTGGTCGCCATGGCACCAATTTCATTAGGTTGCAGATGTCGCGAGTTTACTTCACGGCGGCCGGATCCCCGGCGTTACAATCGTCAGGCTCTCATTGCAGCCTTCCGACATGTCCGCAGAATCCGCAGCCGCAGCCAATCCCGCTCCGCCCTCAACCCCGGACGCGGTGCGCGCGGCGCGCATGATCCCCTTCATCGTGGGGTGCGCGCTCTTCATGCAGATGCTGGACGCCACGGTCGTGGCGACCGCCCTGCCCGCCATGGCCCGGGCCCTGGGGTCCACCCCCGTGCGGCTCAACGTGGCCATCACCTCCTACCTGCTGGCCGTCGCCGTCTTCGTGCCCATCAGCGGCTGGGCGGCCGACCGCTACGGCGCCCGGCGCGTCTTCATCACCGCGATTGGCCTGTTCACGCTCAGTTCCGTCGCCTGCGCCCTGTCGCAGGATCTGCAACAGCTCGTGCTGGCGCGGATCGTGCAGGGCATGGCGGGCGCCATGATGGTGCCCGTGGGGCGGATCATCCTTTTGCGCACCGTGCCCAAGCAGGATCTGCTCAAGGCCATGTCCTTCCTGTCCATTCCGGCCCTGCTGGGACCGGTGATCGGACCGCCGCTGGGCGGCTTCATGGTCACGTACATGTCGTGGCACTGGATCTTCCTGATCAACATCCCGATCGGCATCCTGGGCATCTTCCTGGTCCTGCGCTTTGTCGCGGAAATCCGCGAAACCGGCACGCCCCGCCTGGACTGGATCGGCTTCCTGCTCAGCTCGGTGTGCCTGGCCACCCTGGTCACCGGCTTCGAGGCCATCGGCCGCGACGTCATGCCGCTGCCCATCCTGCTCAGCCTCATCGGCGTGGGCATCGTCTGCGGGCTGCTGTACGGCGTGCACGCGCGGCGCACCGAACATCCCATCATCGACCTGTCCCTGATGCGGATTCCCACCTTTGCCATCTCCACGCTGGGCGGCAACCTGTGCCGGTTCGCCGTCGGCGCCACGCCCTTCCTCCTGGCCATGCTGCTGCAGGTGGGCTTTGGGCTGTCACCGTTCTCGGCCGGCCTCATCACCTTCGCCAGCGCCGCCGGCGCGCTGCTGATGAAATTTGTCGCCACGCCCATCGTGCAGCGCTTCGGCTTTCGCCGCGTGCTGACCCTGAACGCCATCCTGACCGGCGGCTTCATCATCGTCTGCGGCGCCTTCAACCCGGCCACGCCCGTCTGGCTGATGATCGCCATCCTGCTGGTGGGCGGCTTCTTCCGGTCGTTGCAGTTCACCGGGGTAAATACGCTAACCTATGCCGACATCCCGCCCTCCAAGATGAGCCGCGCCAGCAGCTTCTCGGCCATGGCGCAGCAACTGGGCATCACGCTGGGCGTCGGGGTGGCCGCGGTCACGCTGAACATCAGCATGTCGCTGCGCGGCGCCGAAACGCTGGCCATCAGCGACGTGGTCGCCGGCTTCGTCGTCATCGGCCTGCTGTGCATGGCATCGACCTTCTCCTTTAGACGCCTCGACCCGCTGGCCGGGGCACACCTGAACGGCGCGAAAAACAGTGACGACGAATGAATTTGTCCTAGCCCTGGACCAGGGCACGACCAGCTCCCGAGCCATCGTCTTTGACCGCGAAGGCGTCGTGCGCGGCGTTGGCCAACGCGAATTCCGCCAGCACTATCCGCGTCCGGGCTGGGTCGAGCACGATGCCAACGAGATCTGGCACAGCCAGCTCGACGTCGCCCGCGAAGCCCTGCGCAACGCCGGCGCGGCCGCCGCCGACATCGCCGCCATCGGCATCACCAACCAGCGCGAAACCACCCTCATCTGGGAACGCGCCACCGGCCGTCCGCTTGCCCGCGCCATCGTCTGGCAAGACCGCCGCACCGCGCCCCTGTGCGACAAGCTCCGCCAGGACGGCCATGGCGACTTCCTGCAGGCGCGCACCGGCCTGGTCGTCGACGCCTACTTCTCCGGCACCAAGCTCGCCTGGCTACTGGACCACGTGCCCGGCGCGCGCAGCATGGCCGAACGCGGCGAACTGGCCTTCGGCACCGTCGACACCTGGCTCATCTGGCAACTGACCGGCGGCGCCGTCCACAGCACAGACCCCAGCAACGCCTCGCGCACCATGCTGTTCGACCTGCACACGCAGGACTGGAACGATGACATCCTGGCGCTGCTCAACATCCCGCGCAGCGTGCTGCCCCAGATCGCGCCCAGCAGCGCCATCGTCGGCGACGCCCTGCCCGAATGGCTGGGCGGCTCCGTGCCCATCGCCGGCGTCGCCGGCGACCAGCAGGCCGCCACCTTCGGCCAGGCCTGCTTCACGCCCGGCATGGCCAAGAACACCTACGGCACCGGCTGCTTCATGCTCATGAACGTCGGCGACAAACCCGTCGAATCGCGCAACAACCTCTTGTCCACCGTCGGCTGGGGCCTGCCCCAACCCGGCCACGACAAATGGAAGCCCGCCTACATGCTGGAAGGCGGCGTCTTCGTCGCCGGCGCAGCCGTCCAATGGCTGCGCGACGGCCTGGGCATCATCCAGCGCTCCGAAGACATCGAATCCCTGGCCGCCAGCGTCTCCGACACCGACGACGTCTTCATGGTCCCCGCCTTCGCCGGCCTGGGCGCCCCCCACTGGGACCCCTACGCCCGCGGCACCCTCGTCGGCCTGACCCGCGGCACCACCCGCGCCCACATCGCCCGCGCCACGCTGGAATCCATCGCCCTGCAAAGCGCGGAACTGCTCACCTGCATGAACGCCGACAGCGGCATCGCCCTGACGGAACTGCGCGTAGACGGCGGCGCTGCACGCAATGACTTGCTGATGCAGATGCAGGCTGACATTCTGGGCGTTCCGGTTGTGCGTCCGCGCGTTCCAGAGTCCACTGCGTTGGGCGCGGCAGGCCTGGCGGGCTTGGCTGTTGGTTTCTGGTCCAGCCAGGATGAATTTGCATCGAAGTGGCAGGCCGAACGCACGTTCAACCCGACCTGGCCGGAATCTGTCCGGCAAGCGCGGATGAAGCGGTGGCGGCAGGCCGTGGAATTGTCGAAAGGCTGGTCGGCTGGGGCGGGGAAGTAAGGCTCTCGAGCAGGATTGAGCAAGGGCACCGCGCCGGATGGCAACGGCGGGGCAACGATGACACCTCCACCTGCCCGCGCAGATCAATTCGATCGTTCCGAGCAACTCGCAAGAACAGGTCAGTTTTCTTCATTATTAAAACTCTTCTGATTTACGAGGAACATCGGCGGCTTTTAAAAACGGTAGTGCCAACTGGCACCAACGACGACCATCGCGGTCTGTCGCTACCGGAAGCTCGCCATGCCCACCCAATCCGATCTGCGCTTCACCTTTACCGTCGGCGACAAATCGTTTGAGGTCGTCGAATTCACGTTGCAAGAAGGGTTGTCCGAAACCTTTCTGCTCCACGTAGACCTGGCCAGCGCCCAATCGGCCATCGACTTCGGCGCGGTGCTGGACCGCGCCGCGCTGCTCACGATCTGGCATGGCGACAAGCCTGTCCGGTACGTGCACGGCGCGGTGTCTTCATTCGTCCAGGGCGACATGGCGACAAGCCTGTCCGGTACGTGCACGGCGCGGTGTCTTCATTCGTCCAGGGCGAAACAGGCTTTCGGCGCACCCGCTATTCGGCTGTCGTGGAGCCCCGTCTGGCGCGCCTCGCGCTCAGTTCTGACTGGCGGATCTTCCAGGCGCTGACCGTTCCGCAGATCGCCGAGGCCGTGCTCAAGGCGCATGGCATCACTCAGGCCTACGAGCAGCGCAGCACCACCGAGCACCAGTC
>NZ_JAGXJZ010000300.1:0-375 GCF_019091095.1 Achromobacter sp. GbtcB20
GCAACTCGGAAGGCTTCTTCCGCGACGGCGCCCAGGGCTCCGGCGCCTTCCTGGACCTGGACGCGAAGTACCGCGTCAACCAGGACCTGACCCTGAAGACCCTGCTCTCGACCACCCGCGGCGTCGGCAAGACCACGCTGTCGCGTATTCTCGCCAAGTCGCTCAACTGCACCGGCCCGGACGGGCAGGGCGGGATCACGGCCGAGCCGTGCGGCCAGTGCGAAGCCTGCCGCGCGATCGACGCCGGGCGCTTCGTCGACTATATAGAAATGCACGCCGCCTCGTACCGCGGCGTCGACGAAATGGCGCAGCTGCTCGAGCAGGCGGTGTACGCGCCCAGCAATGCCCGCTTCAAGGTCTACATGATCGACGAAG
>NZ_JAGXJZ010000301.1:0-372 GCF_019091095.1 Achromobacter sp. GbtcB20
TTTAGGCAAACTCAATCTCGACCCGATGTGCGATTGCAGCACGAACGGACAGGGCGGCGAACCGCGACCACACCAGCCACGCCCGGTGCCGGCGGCACAGCCGGGCCATTCGGGTGTAAAGTAGGCATACATTCATTTCCACCATTTTTTATGAAATTTTGTTCCGAGTGCGGCCATTCGGTCGCGCTGGCCATCCCCGAAGGCGACAACCGGCCGCGCCATGTATGCCCGCAGTGCGGCACGATCCATTACCAGAACCCAAAGATGGTGATCGGCACGATTCCCGTGTGGGAGCATGACGGCCAGCTGCAGGTCCTGCTGTGCCGGCGCGCGATCGAACCGCGCTATGGCTACTGGACATTGCCGGCGGGC
>NZ_JAGXJZ010000302.1:0-371 GCF_019091095.1 Achromobacter sp. GbtcB20
CTGGCGCGGCGGCGAGTCTACCGGGTCGAGGGGACGCGGGGGACCGGCAAGACCACGCCGGGCCTGCAATTCCTGCGCGACGGCGCGGCACGCGGCGAGAGCGGCCTGTACATCACCCTGTCGGAAACGGCCGACGAATTGCGGGCGGTGGCCGCCAGCCATGGCTGGTCGCTCGACGCGCTGGCGATCCACGAGCTGGCCGGCGACGAAGCGCTCGACCTCGACTCCCAGCAGTCGGTGTTCCACCCGTCCGAAGTCGAACTGGGCGAGACCACGCGCAGGGTGATGGATGAAGTCGACTGCCTGAAGCCGGTGCGCGTGGTCTTCGACAGCATGGCCGAGATGCGCCTGCTGGCGCAGATTCCGGCGAA
>NZ_JAGXJZ010000303.1:0-371 GCF_019091095.1 Achromobacter sp. GbtcB20
CAGCGCGAGACGGCGCCGCATGCCAACCCGGCCTCCGACCACTTCATGGTCAGGCCGGCCGACCCGGCCCGGCTGTTTGCGCTGCTGGCGCAGGGCGCCGGTCCGGACCGGGCCGGCGCTTAAGCGGCGTCGGCGTCGGCGTCCGGCAGCTCGAACACGCCGATCGATTCGTCGTGCGAGGTGTGCGGGAACATGTTGACCACGCCCGCCTTCTTCATCGCGTAGCCGGCGCGGTGCACCAGGATGCCGGCGACGCGCGCCAGGGTCGAGGGGCTGCACGGGACGTAGACGGTGCGCTTCGGCAGCAAGGCCGCCTGCCCGCTTTCGCGCAGCTCGGCCAGCGCCAGCGCCAGGGCGATCGCGCCGTCGCG
>NZ_JAGXJZ010000304.1:0-370 GCF_019091095.1 Achromobacter sp. GbtcB20
GCTTTCAGGCCCGGGTTCTTCAGCATGATCTTGAAGGCTTCGGTGACCTTCTCGGCGGTTGCGCCGCCGCCGACGTCCAGGAAGTTGGCCGGCTCGCCGCCGAACAGCTTGATGGTGTCCATGGTGGCCATGGCCAGGCCGGCGCCGTTCACCAGGCAGCCGATGTTGCCGTCCAGCGAGATGTAGGCCAGGTCGAACTTCGAGGCTTCGACTTCGGCCGGATCTTCTTCGTCCAGGTCGCGGTAGGCGACGATTTCCGGGTGACGGAACAGGGCGTTGGCGTCGAAGTTGAACTTCGCGTCCAGGGCGATGACCTTGCCCGAGCCGGTCAGGATCAGCGGGTTGATTTCAGCCAGCGAAGCGTCGGTTT
>NZ_JAGXJZ010000305.1:0-370 GCF_019091095.1 Achromobacter sp. GbtcB20
CGGAACTGATGCTGCTCGACGAGCCGACCCAGGGCATGGGCCACGAGGACGTGCACCGCGTGACGGCCCTGATCAAGAAGGTGTCCCAGGGCCGTACCGTCCTGATGGTCGAGCACAACATGAACGTCGTCTCCGGCATCTGCGACCGCATCTCGGTGCTTCTGCGCTGCGCCTTGTTGGCCGTAGGGACCTACGCCGTGGTATCGTAGAATCCGCAGGTGATGCAGGCCTACATGGGCAGCGCCGACGGCGAACTGGAAGGAGCCCACGCATGAGCCCAGGCGCTACCCCCGCCGCACTCGAGATCCGCAACCTGCAGGCCTGGTACGGCGAATCGCACATCCTGCACGACATCGGCTTCACGGTGGCC
>NZ_JAGXJZ010000306.1:0-370 GCF_019091095.1 Achromobacter sp. GbtcB20
TTGACGCCGATCTTCTTCGCGACCGCGCGCGCGATATCGATTTCATACCCCACCAGTTCGCGCGTCTTCGGGTCGATGAAGCTGTTCGGTTCGTCCGTGCCGAGCACGCCGAAGACGATCTCGCCCTTCTTCCTGATGTCGGCCAGCTGGTCGGCGTGGGCGCTCGCGGCAAACGACAGTTGGGCGGTCAGCGCGATGGCGCAGGCGATGAATGTACGGCGGGTGTTCAAGGATTTCTCCAACGGCTGAATGGTCGAACCATGGAGTATATGACATGTGCATGGAAGCAAGAACGATCAATTTTCCATATAGACATGCGTGAGTGGTATAAGCGAAACAGCACCCTTGACGAGGATCCTGCTTCGCCCGA
>NZ_JAGXJZ010000307.1:0-368 GCF_019091095.1 Achromobacter sp. GbtcB20
GCTTCGCTTTTGCTTTACGCCGTTGCGTCACTTACTTGCGGCGACCTCTTCAGGTCTCGCCAGGACTTTCGTCCTGCTCTAGCAGCTATCGAAATGTCAGGATAAACCCTGATCTTTCGGTAGCAGCCAAGCCCGTAACTATATCACCATTTTTGCAGCGATTGCAACCGGCTTCTGCCTAATTTGCACTCCGTCCTGCATCGCCGCCGAGCTGGAGAATCTCCTTCGGCGGCATGGAACATAGGTTCTCACTAAAAACAAACCCCCACAGGCTTACCTGTGGGGGTTTGCGCAATAAAAGCCTGACGATGACCTACTTTCACAGACGTCCGTCCACTATCATCGGCGCAAAGGCGTTTCACTGTCCT
>NZ_JAGXJZ010000308.1:0-368 GCF_019091095.1 Achromobacter sp. GbtcB20
CCGAACACGTTCGCATACAGCTCGTTGACGTACTTCGTCACCGCATACGGCGAGAGCGGATTGCCGATCACGCCTTCCACCTTCGGCAGGTCCGGATGGTCGCCGTAGGTCGAGCTGGAGGCGGCGTAGACGAAGCGGCGCACTTTTGCGTCACGCGCGGCCACCAGCATGTTGAGGAAGCCGGTGACGTTGGTGGCGTTGGTGGCGATCGGATCGTCGATCGAACGCGAGACCGAGCCCAGCGCGGCCTGGTGCAGCACGAAGTCGACGCCGGCGCAGGCGCGCGCGCAGTCGGCTTCGTTGCGGATATCGCCCTCGATGAAATTAAATTTCATCCAGACGTCGTTCGTGACAGATTCTTTCACCTG
>NZ_JAGXJZ010000309.1:0-367 GCF_019091095.1 Achromobacter sp. GbtcB20
AGGACAGTGAAACGCCTTTGCGCCGATGATAGTGGACGGACGTCTGTGAAAGTAGGTCATCGTCAGGCTTTTATTGCTCAAAACCCCGCAGGTATCCCCTGCGGGGTTTTGTCTTTAGTGAGAGCCCTGCCGGTTGCGGCAAGAGGTGGGTTGCGGCGAGAGCTGCGAACCTTTTAGTACAAGCGGGCGTCAGGTTCGCGTTGCAGTACCCCAGATTCGAACGGTTGACCGTTGTGTCAACTGCTCAAGCAGTTACGCTTGACGACCATAGCAAGGTGGTCCCACTCCTTCCCATCCCGAACAGGACAGTGAAACGCCTTTGCGCCGATGATAGTGGACGGACGTCTGTGAAAGTAGGTCATCGTCA
>NZ_JAGXJZ010000031.1:0-37892 GCF_019091095.1 Achromobacter sp. GbtcB20
AGCTTGGCCGAACCCTTGACGATCGGGGTGTCGTCGCCCGGGAAGTCGTACTTGGACAGCAGTTCGCGAACTTCCATCTCCACCAGCTCGAGCAGCTCGGCGTCGTCAACCATGTCAGCCTTGTTCAGGAAGACGATGATGTACGGCACGCCAACCTGGCGGCTCAGCAGGATGTGCTCGCGCGTTTGCGGCATGGGGCCGTCAGCGGCCGACACGACCAGGATCGCGCCGTCCATCTGGGCAGCGCCCGTGATCATGTTCTTGACGTAGTCGGCGTGGCCCGGGCAGTCAACGTGCGCGTAGTGACGCGTTTCCGTTTCGTACTCGACGTGAGCCGTATTGATGGTAATGCCGCGCGCCTTTTCTTCAGGAGCTGCATCGATCTGGTCGTAGCCCTTGGCTTCGCCGCCGAACTTGGTCGACAGAACGGTCGTGATCGCCGCCGTCAACGTCGTTTTGCCGTGGTCAACGTGACCAATCGTACCCACGTTCACGTGCGGCTTGGTACGTTCAAACTTGCCTTTTGCCATGGCTGACTCCTGACCTGGATTGCGCTTCTGACTGAAGAAAAGAATTTGGAATTTGTGGTGCCCATGGCGCGGATCGAACGCGCGACCTCTCCCTTACCAAGGGAGTGCTCTACCACTGAGCCACATGGGCATTTAAAAATCTTGGAGCGGGTGAAGGGAATCGAACCCTCGTCGTAAGCTTGGAAGGCTTCTGCTCTACCATTGAGCTACACCCGCGGCAAACCCTTTCACCTTCTCTCATCCCAACCCTTCGAAATGAAGGCCGGAGGATTCTTGCCACCTTCTTTGCGAAGGCTGCGCAAGGCCACCGGGCCTTACATTGCAAATCCAGGCCAACCGCGCCTGGATTTAGGTATGGGTCTCTGGTGGAGGAGGTTGGATTCGAACCAACGTAGGCGCAAGGCCAACAGATTTACAGTCTGCCCCCTTTAACCACTCGGGCACCCCTCCAGCGGAGAACTTGAGATTATGAACACTTTCAAATCCGCTGTCAAACCATTCGGATGAAAAATTCATAATTTCAGTTCCACCTCCGCCGCGTTTCCGCGCAGAGGGGGCGAAGCTTACAGGTTTCCGCGAATTGCTGCACGAAAAAGCTGAGAATATTTTTCGGCGGAGAAATTGACGGGGTTCGTGCCGGCGGAAGGATCCTGGCTGGCCATGCGCCCCACCCGCTCGGCCTGGCCGTCATCCAGGCCGATCTCGGCGAGCGTATGTGGGATGCCCACGGCCTCGCGCAGCGCCAACACCCAGTCGAGGACCGCGCCCGGGCTTTGCCGCGGCAACCCGAGATAACGCGCAAGCGCTTCAAGCCGGGGCGCCACCGCTTCTTCGTTGGCCTTGAGCACGTAGGGCATCAAGATCGCGTTGAGCAGGCCGTGATGCGCGTCATAGAGCGCGCCAAGCGGATGCGCCAGCGCGTGCATGGCGCCCAGGCCGCGCTGGAAGGCGGTGGCGCCCATGCACGATGCCGTCAGCATCTGCTGGCGCGCCTGCAGATCGGCGCCATCGGCAACCGCCTGCGGCAGATACGTCTTGATAAGGCGCATGCCCTCCAGCGCAATGCCAGCCGCCATGGGGTGAAAAGACGGCGAACAGTAGGCTTCCAGGTTGTGCGACAGCGCGTCCATGCCCGTGGCGGCCGTGATCTTGGGCGGCAGGCCCACGGTGAGTTCGGCGTCCAGGATCACGATGGACGGCAGCATGCGGGCATGAAAGATGATGCGTTTTACCTGCGCGGCCTCGTCGGTGATGACGGATGCGCGCCCGACTTCGGAGCCGGTGCCTGCGGTGGTGGGTACGGCCACGACGGGCGCCATGCCGGCGGCATTGACGCGCAGGTAGTTGTCGCCGATGTCTTCGAAGTCCCACAGCGGCCGGCTCTGCCCCGCCATCAATGCGATGGCCTTCGCCGCATCGAGCGCCGAACCGCCGCCGAACGCAATGACACCGTCATGGCGCCCGCGCTTGAATGCCGCGACACCGTCGTCGACGTTGCGCCCGGTTGGATTGCCCTTGATGTCGTGAAAGACCGCGCAATCGACGCCATCATCGTGGCACATGCCCACGGCATCGCGGACCATGGGCAACGCGGCCAGTCCGGGATCGGTCACGAGCAAAGGCCGGGACATGCCCAGCTCACGGCAGCACGCGGGCAGTTCCTTGATGCGTCCGGGGCCCACCTTGATGGCGGTGGGATAGTTCCAGTTGACGTGGGGGACAGTCATGATTCGGTTCCTGGTGACGCCGCGTTCAGAGGCTGCGCAAATGGAAGGATTTCGCCTGGGTGAGCGTTTCGTAGCCGAGCTTGGACAAGGACACGCCGCGGCCCGACTCCTTGACGCCCGTCCACGCGAGCGCCGGGTCGAGGTAGTCGCATCGGTTCATGAAGAACGTGCCCGCGCGCACCTGCCCGCCGATACGCAATGCGGCCGCTTCGTCCTGCGTGAAGACGGCAGCCGTCAATCCGTACGGACTGTCGTTCATCAGCGCGATGGCCTGTTCGTCGCTGTCGACCGGCATGATGCCGGCAACCGGACCGAAACACTCCTCGCTCATGATGCGCATGCGGTGGTCGACCTGCGTGAGCAACGCGGGCGCGACATAACACGAGCTTTCACTCGCATTAGGTGAGCTTTCACTCGCTTTCTTGAAATGCGAGTTATCGATCACGTTTACGGCGCCGGCGCCGACGGCTTGCGCGATCACTTCCCGGATCTCGGCCGCCGCGCGGGCGCGCACGACAGGGCCAAGCGTCGTGCCCGGCTGCAACGGATTGCCCAGCACATAACGCTGCGTCAGGGCGACGGCGCGCTCGACGAACGCGTCGTGCACGCCACGCGCCACGTAAATGCGCTGAATGCCGCAACAGGACTGGCCGGCGTTGAAGAAGGCGCCATCGACGAGCGTCTCTGCCGCGGCGTCCAGGTTGGCGTCCTCACGCACGTAGGCTGGGTCGTTGCCGCCCAGTTCCAGTCCGACGCCGATAAAGCGACCCGCCGCGCTTTCCTCGACGATGCGCCCTCCCCGGACCGAGCCCGTGAAGGACACATAGCCGATCTCCGGCGCGCGGATCAGCCGTTGCGTGATGTCGTGGCTGGCGTGCAGGTATTGAAAGACGCCTCTTGGCGCCCCCGCGTCTCGGAATGCGCGATCGATGAGCTCGGCGCACAGCGGCGTCTGGTCTGAATGCTTGAGAATGACGGTGTTGCCCGCCATCAGTGCGGGCACGATGCTGTTCACCGCGGTCAGCAGCGGATAGTTCCACGGTGCGATGGTGAGCACCACGCCGATGGGCTCGCGGCTGATGAAGCGCGTAAAGCCTGGCTGCGCGGGCGCGGCAATGGGCGCGAGGGCATCGTCGGCGATGGCGATCATGTGGCGCGCGCGGGCGGCGAAGCCGTCGACTTCGCCGGGTGCGTCGCGCAGCGGACGGCCCATCTGAATGGTGATCGCGCGCGCGATCTCGTCCTTGGCCGCCGCGACATGGTCCACGGCAGCCGCCACGATGCGCCCCCGCGCCTGGATGCCGAGCGCATGCCACGCCGGCTGCGCGCCCTGCGCGTTGGCCAGCGCCTGCGAGATCTGCGCTTCGCTGGCGTAGGCGCGGCGCACGACCGGGCGTCCGTCGATGGGGCTGATGGTGATGAGTTCGTGGGTCATGGCTACCCTGATGGCAATGGACGGGTTCAGATAATTTCGAAGTAGCGCGCAAGCTCCCAGTCGGTCACATGACGCCGGAACTGCCGCTCTTCCCATTCGCGCGTCGCGGCGTAGTGCTCGACGAATGCGTCGCCGAACAGCAGCCGCGCGGCGTCGGAGCCGCGAAGACGCTGCGCGGCTTCCCACAAGGTCGTGGGCAGATGCAGATGCGCGGGAAACGCCTGCGTATAGGCATTGCCCTGCACCATGGGCTCGGGCGACAGCCCTTGCTCGATGCCGTACAACCCGGAGGCGAGCGCCGCGGCCAGCGCCAGATAGGGATTGGCGTCGGCCGATCCGATGCGCACTTCGACACGCTGCGATTTGTCGCTGCCCGGGATGAGGCGCAGTGCCGTCGTCCTGTTTTCCATCCCCCACGTGGCGTCCAGCGGCGCCCAATAGCCGGGCACCAGGCGCGAATAGCTGTTGATGGTTTGCGCGTACAAGGCCATGAATTCGGGAAGGTACCGCTGCACGCCCGCCATGAAGGCGGCCTGCAGGTTGCCGACGCCATGTGGCTGCGACTCGTCGTAGAAGGCCGAACGCCCCGTCTTGCGGTCGCGCAGAGACAGGTGAATATGGCCGCTTTGACCCGGGTGGTCGTGCGACCATTTCGCCATGAAGGTGGCCATCAGGCCGTTCTGTTGCGCAAGCGCCTTGGCGAACGTCTTGAACAGAAACGCCTTGTCGCCGGCCGCGGCCGCATGGTCCACGGCAAGCGCGGCCTCCAGCACGCCCGGCCCGGTCTCGGTGTGCAGGCCTTCGATGGGCATGTCCATGCGCTCGCACATGTCGAGCAGCTTGCGATAGAAGTCGCCCTCGACCGTGCTGCGCAGAACCGAATACCCGAAATTGCCGGGTGTCCAGTTCTCCATGTTGCGGTAGTGCTTGGCGCGCACGGAGTGCGGCGTCTCGCGGAACATGAAGAACTCGTACTCCAGCGCGGCATAGGCATCGAAGCCCATGTCCGCCGCGCGATCGATCACGCGGTGCAGCAGGCGGCGCGGACAGATGGCGGCGGCATCGCCCTCGAATTCCGCCAGGAACAGCAGCATGTCTTCGCCGCCAGGGCCTTGTTCCAGCGTGAGACGGCGCGCGCTTTGCGGCACGATGCGCAATTTTGCGTCGGGGTATGCGGTGTGCCAGCCGGTGTACCGGGTGTTGTCGTAGAGCTGATCGTCCAGGTCCCACCCCAGCACCACGTCGCAGAACGCGAGCCCGGAACGCAGCGCGCCCAGGAATTTGTCGCGCCTCAGGTACTTGCCCAGCATGACGCCGTCCACATCGGACAGGCCGATCTTGATATGCGAGAGCGGGCTGGCCTGCACCAGCCGCTCTGCGTCTTCCACCGTTGCTACCCCTAGTGCATGCATGCTCATTCACCTTATGGCTGAAGCGTTGCGTGGAACTGCGGGCGGGCGGCGCGCCGGTCAGGCCATGGCCGCCCCCAGCACCTGCATCGCCTGGCGATGCAGCGCAGGCGTGGCGGCCGCGATCACGCGGCCCTTTGAGGCGAGACCGAGCGGCTGCCCTGCCCAATCCGTCATGACGCCGCCCGCGCCTTCGATCACGGGCGCAAGGGCAAGGTAATCGTAGGGTTGCAGCCCCGCCTCCACGACGAGGTCGACGTGGCCGCTGGCGAGAAGCCCATAGCTGTAGCAGTCGCCGCCATAACGGCGCATGCGTGTCTTGGCTGCCAAGTGGTCGAAAGCGGCCAGCTCGGCGCCCGTGAAGATGTCGGGCGCGGTGGCATACAGGATGGCGCTGTCGAGGTCGGTGCATGCGCGCGTCGCGCACGGCTCGCCGTTCAATCGCGACGGCGCGTGCGCCACGCCGATCCAGCGTTCGTCGAGCATGGGAATGTCGATCAGCCCCAACACCGGCCTGCCGCGGTGCAGCAGCGCAAGCAGCGTGCCCCACAGCGGATTGCCCGAGATGAAGGCGCGGGTGCCGTCGATGGGGTCGAGCGACCACACGAATTCGGAATCGGCATGAGAGGCGCCGAATTCTTCACCGAATATGCCGTGGCTGGGATGATGCGCGGCAATGGCCTCGCGCAGCGCCGCCTCGACCTGCCTGTCCGCCTGCGTGACGGGACTGTCATCGGCCTTGGTGTCGACATCAAGCGGATGCCGGAACCACTTGCGCGACAGGGGCCGGGCGCGATCGGCCAGCGACTGCGCGAACGCGGCATACGCCGCGAGCTGCGGCGCCGACAAGGCCGAGGAAGTCTGCATCGATGCCCTCCAGGAGGGGCGCGCGGAGGATCAGTGCGCCGACGGAACGCCTGCACGCAGGCGTTTCCAGTCTAGACACCTTGCTCCGCGTTGGCAAACATGCAGTTCAATCGAGCGACACGCCCGCCGTCTTCACCATGTCGGCCCAATACGTGGTGTCCTGCTGCAGCCGGCTCTTGAAGGCCGCGGGCGCGCTGCCCACGGGTTGGCTGCCGCCGCTGTTGATCTTGGCGATCACGGCGGGCGACTTCATGGCCTGCTCCACGGCCTGGGCCAGATAAGCGATGCGCTCGGGCGGCGTTCCCGCGGGCGCGAACAAGCCATACCAGTCATCCGCGGTGATGCCTTCCAGGCCGGCCTGCTTCAACGTGGGCGCGCGCTTGAAGATGCCCACGCCATCGCCGTGACTCATCGCGAGGATCTGCAGTTTTCCGGCCGCCACCATGGGTTCGGCCGATGCTGGCGAGGTGATCAGCATGTCGACGGTGCCGCCCAGCAGGTCCGTGACCGCCGGCGCCGCGCCGCGATACGGCACATGCACCAGCTTGACGTTGGCCTTCTGGGAAACCAGCGCGCCCATCAGATGGCTCATCGTGCCGTTGCCCGGCGTCGCGTAGGTGATGACCCCAGGCTGCTTGCGCGCGGCCGCAAGATAATCGTCCAGCGTCTTGTATGGGCCATCCGCGCGCGAGACGAGCACCAGCGGCGCCGAGGTGATCTGCGAAATGGGCACGAAGTCCTTCAGCGGATCGAAGCCCACGTTCTTGTACAGGCGCGGATTGACGGCCATGACGCTGGTCTGCGACATCACGAGGGTGTAGCCGTCAGGCTTGGCGCGAGACACCTGCGCCGTGCCGACGTTGCCGCCCGCCCCCGAGCGGTTTTCGACAACCACGCTTTGACCCGTGATGGCGCCCAGCTCCTGCGCGATCAAGCGTGCGACGCCGTCGTTGCCGCCGCCCGGCGGGAACGGCGAGACAACGGTGATCGCCTGCTTCGGATAGTCCGCCAGCGGCGCCGGCGTCTGGGCATGGGCGGCGAACCCCCACGCGAGGGCTGCCGCTGCCACCACGGCCGTCTTGCAAGCTTGCAATGCGTGATGCTTCATCTGGATTTCCCCTTGAGATGGCGGCCGGATACTCGGCCGTCCTTTGCATTCCGGTTCGCCATGAACCGTCCGCACCCCGGCGGCAATTGCCGCCAGGGCGTCCTGATCAGGTTGAAGCGGGTGTCGCCGCGCAAACGCGCGGCGGCGGTGTCAGCTGGCCGGGAACCGGTACGCGGCGCGTTCCCGGTCGTCGATCTGCTTGACGAGATTGGTTTCCCAGGCGAGGTACTGCCGCGCGGCGGCCTTGTTCCCGTCGTGGCGGTCGTGCACAAAAAACAGGTAGTCGATGCAATCGCTGTCGGGCGGATCGGCAGGCGTCGTCTCCAGCGAAATGCCTTGAGCGGACCAGCTGTTCGGCGTGCCCGTATTGGCCTTGACGTCATCGATGCCCAAGGCAGCCAGATCGCGCGCCGCCCACGCCGCCAAGGCGGCGTCTTCGGCCAGCAGCACGACAGGACGCGCGGGATCGAGCGCCAGACGATGCAGCCGCGGACGGATGGACCAGCGGGCGCCGGCCACGTGGCTCGCGCGGTACCGCATGCTGGGCCGAATGTCGACAATCTGGGCGCCCTGCTTCAGCACATCGGCCAAGGCCGCATCGGACAGCAGAGCAAGCGCAGGCGCCTCGGGCAGTGCCGGCGCGTGGGCCAGGACGGCGCCCGTGCCTTCTTCGAGCGTGCAGGCGTCCCATCCCATCTGCCGGAGCCAGCTGGCGACGACCGGCGCGCGCACGCCTTCGCCATCGAACACGACGATGCGGGCGCCGCGCACGGCGATGTACTGGTCCGTCGCCTGAATGAGTTGCCCGCCAGGCGCATGCTGCGCGCCGGGCAACGACCCCTTCGCAAACTCTTCGGCGCTGCGCACATCGCACAGGAAAGTGGTGCGCTGCGGGTCTCGCAGCCAGTCCTGCACCTGCCCGGCGTTGGCCGACGGCACGCCGTGACGCTGGGCGAGCTGCGCGGAACGCTGCGCCAGCGCCGGCACGTCTTCAGGCGTGACGTCATCCGGATACCGGCGGCGCGCGCCATGCTCGAGCTGCAGGTCTTCCAGGTACCAGCCCTGCGTGCCGTTCTCCAGTGCGTAGACCGGATTGGGCACACCCAGGTTGATGAGCGTCTGCGCGCCGATGATGCTGCGCGTGCGGCCCGCGCAGTTCACCACGATGGTGGTGTCGGGCCGCGCAGCCAGCGTGTGGGCGCGCAGCGCCAGTTCGCCATTGGGGCAGCAGATGCCGCCGGGAATGCTCATCTTCTGGTATTCGGCGAAGGGCCGGCCGTCCAGCACGATAAGGTCGTCGCCCCGGCGCTGGCGTTCGGCCAGTTCGCGCGCGCCGATGCGCGGGGTGTGGAAAACCTCTTCGGCGAGTTCGCCAAATGTTTTGCTGGGAACGTTCACGCCTGCGAATGCGGCATAACCGTCGCGCTGCCATTGCGCGATGCCGCCGGCCAGGCGGTGCACATCCGTGTAGCCCAGCACGCCAAGGGCGCGCGCGGCGCGGGCCGCGGTGTCGTCTTCGCCCCCCTCGTCGTAGACCACGACGCGCACGCCGCGGCGAGGCGCGAGGCGGACGATGTCGACTTCAAGGCGGCTGTACGGGACCGGCGCGGCGTAGAACAGATGCGACTCGCCATACTGGCCATGCTCGCGCACGTCCAGAAGTGCGATCTCGCCGCCGTCGTGCAACCACTGCTTGAGCGTGTGCGAATCGACGTCGGCGAAGGTGGGGTCGTTATACGGCTGCATCATGAGATTCGGAGGGAACGGATGGGTTGAGTCAGTGCGGCCAGGCCGCGGTCAAGGTCGGCGATCAGGTCGTCAGGATCTTCCAGGCCGATGTGCAGGCGCAGCATGGGGCCGCGCGCTTCAATGCCGGGCAACGAGCGCGCAGCCTGCAAGTTCACCGGAATCACCAGGCTTTCAAAGCCGCCCCACGAGGCGCCGATGCCGAAAAGCTGCAGGCTGTCGATGAAGCGTTCGGCGTCGGCCTCGGTATAGGCGTCAGACAGTTCCAGCGTCAGCAGGCCGTTGGCGCCGCTGCAATCGCGCTGCCAGATTGCATGGGAGGGATCGCCAGGCAGCGCAGGATTCAAAACGCGCGCGACTTCCGGACGCGCCTTGAGCCACTGGGAGATCCGGAGCGCGCTGCGGGCGTGCTGCGCCATGCGCAAGGGCAGCGTGCGCATGCCGCGCAATACCAGAAAGGCGTCGTCGGCGCCGACCGTCTGGCCGAAATCGATGGTTGCGCGTTCCAGCGCCCGCCATGCGCGCTCGTTCGTGACGACGGCGCCCATCATCACGTCGGCATGGCCGCCCAGATACTTGGTCGCGGCCAGGATGGAGATGTCGGCGCCCAATTCGAGCGGTTTTTGCACCAGACCGGACGCCCACGTGTTGTCCACAGCCAGCCAGCAATCGTGTTTTCTCGCGGTTGTGGATAACTCGGTGAGGTCCGGCATTTCGTAGGTCAGCGACCCCGGCGACTCCGCATAGATCATGCGGGTATTGGGCCGGATCAGCGCCTCGATGCCCGCGGCATCCGGCCGGTAGTACGTGAATTCGATCCCCAGGCGCGTCAGGTGTTCGGCGCAGAACCGGCGCACCGGCTCATACACGGCGTCTGTCACAAGCACATGATCGCCCGCGCGCAGATAGGCAAGCAGCACGGTGGCGATTGCGGCCTGGCCCGTGGGATAAAGCTTGGCGCGATAGCCCGCTTCCAGTTCGACGAGCGCGTCTTCCAGGGCGTGCGTGCTGTCGGTGCCCCGCGCGCCATAGGACGGCAGACGCTCCTGTTCGCGGCGCGCCCGCGTGTCGCGCCACGCTTCTACGCTATCGAAGACATACGTGCTGGCGCGCGTGACCGGCGTGTTGACCCAGCCTTGATGAGGACGTCCTGCACGCAGCAGGCGCGTTGCGGACCGGAAGGGCTTGCTCATGATCAGCGCCGCGTCTGCACGCCGATCGGCATGATCTTGCAGGTGCCGGTCTCCAGGTCGAAGCCCAGGCGTTGGTCCAGCGTTTCCAGCGCGCGTCCGTACATGTGCAGATGGCGGATGACGCTGTCGCCCTGGATTTCCACCGCGTGGATATCGTCGGGCATCAGCGCGATGCCGGTGCCGGGGCCCACCACCACGGTATCGATCTGCGCCAGCTTGCCGACGCCCGGCTGTGAACCGTCGTCCAGGCGGTCGTACACGTAGTTGTATTCGACGCCTTCGACCGCTGCGATACACGCCCAGGTGGTGTGGTTGTGCGGCACGATCTTCTTGCCCGGGCGCATGACGTTCAGGTACAGCGCATAGCTCTTGTCGGCGTCTTCGGCGATCAGATAGCGGGCCTGGCGTTCGTCGCCCTCGGGCGGCGGGTAGCGGTCGGCGCCCCACCAGGCGGTATTGCCGGCCAACGCCACCAGCTCATCCAGGACGATCTGAAGGCTGTCGCGGTTCAGGCCCTTATTTCCTACAGTTTTTTTAATATTTTCGACCGCGCTGTCGATGCCGGCCTGTTGGGGATGTGCAGTGCTCACGTCGTTGTTCCCTCTTGTTTCATGAGTTATTGCACTTACTGTATCGCCCGGTGTGAATGCCAACAATTTAAATTGCTTGAACATTCCATTAGGACTGCTAATGTGTCGGGCTATTCCTGAAACCTTTTCCCGCTGAACGGATGCGCAATCTAGACCTGGACTTGCTTCGCACGCTGACGGCCATCGCGCAGCATGAAACGTTTTCCGAGGCCGCCAACCGGCTGCACAAGACGCAGTCCGCGATCACGCAGCAGATGCAGCGGCTCGAGGCGATGATCGGTCTGCCGCTGTTTGAAAAGCAGGGCCGCAACAAGGTGCTGTCCTCGCATGGCCGGCGGCTGGTCGAATACGCCCGGCACATGCTGGCCATCAACGATGAAGCGCTGCGGGCGTTGCAGGATGGGCCGCTGGAAGGCGATCTGCGGCTGGGTGCGCCCCTGGACGTGGCGGACACGATCCTGCCCGCCCTGCTCACGCACATCGCGCGCGTGGCGCCCCGCGTAAAGCTGGAGATCCGGGTCGATCGCAGTCCGTTCCTGATGGATGCCCTGCGCGCGGGCGAGATCGACCTGACGATCTCCACGCGCTTTGACCAGGACTTCGAGGGCGTGGCGTTGCGCACGTCGCCGACGGTCTGGCTGGCATCCGCCGATTACGTGCATGATTCCCATGCGCCCGTGCCGCTTGTGCTGGCGGACGAACCCAGCATCTTTCGCCGCCTGGCGCTCAATGCGCTGGAGCAGGCGCAGGTGCGTTGGCACACGAACTACGTGGCGCCAAATCTGGTGGGGATCAAGGCCGCGCTGCGCGCGGGCCTGGGCGTGACGGCGCGCAGCGTGGAACTGCTGGGGCCGGAGATGCGGGTGCTGGGAGAAAAGGAAGGACTGCCGCCCCTGCCGGACGTGACCTACTTCCTGTGGATAAGGCGTGATCTCATCAATCCGCTGACGCGGCAGGTGTACGACATGCTGCGGACCAACCTGGGTCTTGCGCAGCAAGGCGCGGCGACGGAGCCGCCGCCCGCGGTTCAATAACGGTCGAACACCTGCTGCAACGCATCCGGATCGCGAGTGATCGTCAACGCGAGCATCAGGAGGATGCGCGCCTTCTGCGGATTCAGGTCGCGCGCGGCGACAAAGCCCAAGCTGGCGTCGTCGACTTCGACATCGCGCGCCACGAAACCGCTGCCCGTGCGGCTGGACCGAACGACGGCCACGCCGTCGTCGGCTGCACGGCGCAGGCCTTCGATGGCCAGGTCGGTGGCGTTGCCGTCGCCCACGCCCGCCAGCACAATGCCGTCGGCGGCGCTGGCCAGGAAATCGATCAGGTCGGCCTGCAGGTTGGCATACGCATAGACGATGTCCACACGCGGCCAGCCAGCCTTTTCCAGCAATGCGAGTGAAAACTCGCTTTGTGCGCCATAGGTGGTGGCATTGCGCGAGTAAAAGCAAGGCACGCCGCCGTGCATGACGCCGGCGCGGCCGCGATTGGGCGATGCAAACGCGCACAGGCCGGCGCTGGCGATCTTCTGGATTTCGCGGGCGTAATGGATGTCTTCGTTCATTACGACGAGCGGGCCGCGGCCCCGCGCATCGGGATGGCGCGCCAGCGCCACCGCGTTGTACAGATTGGCCGGACCTTCTGCGCCCAGGGCCGTGGCCGGGCGCATGGCGCCAACCAGCACGACGGCCTTGTCATGACGGTTCACCAAGCTGACGAAATACGCGGTTTCCTCGAGCGTATCCGTCCCGTGGGTGATCACGATGCCTGCCACCGAGGCGTCCTGGCAAAGCGTGTCCACGCGCTGCGCCAGCGCGCGCCAGACGTCGTGCGTCATGTTCTGGCTACCGACGTTGGCAACCTGCTCAGCGCGGATCTCTGCGATGCCGGCCAGCTGCGGCACCGCCGCAAGCAGGTCATTCACGGAAAAAGTGCCCGACTTGTAGCCGGCGGACGTGGCGTCAGCCTGGGCCCCCGCAATCGTGCCCCCCGTCGCCAGCACCGCGATGACGGGTAATGCGTTTTCAGGCATCCACCGCTCCGGAAAGGCCCTGGCGCTCGAGGAGCGAATTCAGGTGCTCCCAGCCGTGGAAGTCGATGACGATCTGACCCTTTTCCTTGGCGCCCACTTTCAGCGCCACGCGCGTGCCCAGATGATCGGACAGCGCTTCTTCCAGACGCGTCAGGTCGCGCGACACGCCGTTGGTCTTTTTCTTGGGCGACGCCGAGGCTTCGGCGTCCTTGGCCGTCTTGGCAACGAGCTTTTCGGCCTCGCGCACCGACAGACGGCGCGCGATGATGAGATTGGCAAGCTGGATCTGCGTGGCCGCATCGACGGCGAGCAGCGCGCGGGCGTGGCCCATGTCGACGTCGCCGGCCAGCAGCATGGTCTGCACGGGCGCGGCCAGGTTCAAGAGGCGCAGCAGGTTGCTGGTGGCGGACCGTGAACGGCCGATGGCCTGCGCGGCCTGTTCGTGCGTCAGGCCGAACTCATCGAGCAGGCGGCGCACGCCGTGCGCTTCTTCGAGCGGATTCAGGTCTTCGCGCTGGATGTTTTCGATGAGCGCCATGACGGCGGCGTTTTCATCGGCGACTTCGCGCACCAGGACCGGCACTTCTTTCAGGCCGGCAAGCTGCGCGGCGCGAAAGCGGCGTTCGCCAGCAATGATTTCGTAGTGGCCGGGCGCATCGCCCAACGCACGCACGAGTATCGGCTGCATGATCCCTTGCGTGCGAATCGATTCGGCCAGCTCGCCCAGGGCCCCCTCGTCCATGCGCGTGCGCGGCTGATACTTGCCGGCGCGCATCTTCGAGATGGGCAGGGTGGACGGCGGACCCTCGGGCTTGGCGACAGCCTTGCCGATGTTGTCGATTGCGGGCGCATCGGCGCCCAGCAAGGCGTCCAGTCCGCGACCCAATCCCTTGGGTTTCTTGGTGGCCATAATTAAATCCTCTTTCCTTCTGTCTTTGTATCCTGAGCGCCGGGCTCAGGCGTCCGCCTGCTCGGCGGGCAGGCGGTACCAATACGCGTAACAGTCTTTGAATCCGTAGCGGTCATACAGGGTCCGCGCGGCGACGTTTTCCGGCTCGACCTGCAGATAGGCCGTCCTGGCGCCGCCGGCAGCCCCTTCGGCCAGCAAATGCTCCACCAGGACAGCGGCGTAACCTTTGCGCCGATGTCCCGGGTGGGTAACGATGTCGAACAGGCCGAGCAGGTCGCCTTCACGCACGGCCATCCCCGCAGCGACCACCTGCCCTGCCGCGTCGGTGGCGAGCACCGGCTGCTTATCCACAGCCAGACCGGCAAGGCGCGCGTGGTGTTCGGCGACGTGCGCAGCCGATGAGCCGCGCAGCGCCCCGACCGCCGCCGCAAAGCGCTCGGCATCGACCATGCTGAAATGCAGATCGCTCCTGACGCTTGCGCGGGGAGCGAGCGGCGTGCTCATGACGCGAGTCTCACCGGTGTAGAGATAACCGCGGGCCTCCAGCTCGGCGTCGAGCGAAAAATCGGGGCCGATGGAGGTGATGCGCAGCACCATGGGCAAACCCTGGCGCGCATACAACGATGAACAATACGCCAGCCGCTCATCCAAAGGACGTGTGGATAACCCCAGCACATTGACGCTTCGGACCCGCTTGGCCGGCGATTGGGCAAAACGCACAAGCCAGCCATCATAGATCACCTGCGCGCCCACGGCAGTGGCATTGAGCGCTGCGTCTTCCAGCCGCACGCGCAGCGCATCGCGCACGTCGGCGGGCGGCGTGGAGAGAGTTGGCTGTGGCGGAAAAAAGAGCGCGGCGTCGGGCATCGGGGACGGCTAGTTCAGGTCTTTCCTGACGCGTTCGATCATTTCGGCCCCGAACGAGATGTACGCCTGCGCGCCGCGTGACGCGCGGTCGTACACAACACCCGGCATCCCGTAACTGGGTGCTTCGGCCAGACGCACGTTGCGCGGCACGACGGTCTTGAAGACCTTGTCGCCGAAGTGCGATTCCAGCTGCGCGGACACCTGCTGTTGCAGCGTCATGCGCGGGTCGAACATGACCCGCAGCAAACCGATGACGCGCAGGTCCTCGTTGATGTTGCGATGCACGCGCTTGATGGTGTTGACGAGGTCCGACAGGCCTTCGAGCGCGAAATATTCGCACTGCATGGGAATGATGACGCCATGCGCGGCAGCCAGGCCGTTCAAGGTAAGCAGGGACAGCGTGGGCGGGCAGTCGATGAGCACGAAGTCGTACTGGGTCGCGACGGTGTCGATGGCGGCCTTCAGTTGGCGCTCACGCTGTTCCATCTGCACCAGATCGATTTCGGCGCCGGACAGTTCGCGGTTGGCCGGCAGCACGTCGTAACCACCGGACTCGGACTTCACGCGCGCCTGCTCGATCGAGGTCTCGCCGATCAGCACCTGATACAGATTGGACTCCAGCGAGTTCTTGTCGATGCCGCTGCCCATCGTGGCGTTGCCCTGCGGGTCCAGATCCACCAGCAGCACGCGCTGATTGTGCGTGGCAAGACCCGCCGCCAGGTTGATGGCGGTCGTCGTCTTGCCCACGCCGCCCTTCTGATTGGCAATGCAGAAAACGCGGGCGGATGTGCTGGGGGGTATGTTCTTCATAGGGTTCCTTGACTGCGGCGCATCCAGATCAGGCAGCGTTCTGCTTGCAGCTCCGGCACCTGGAGCGGCTGAATATGGTCGACTTGCCATTCCCCGCGCGCGTGCAGCGCCTGGATTTCTTCTTCGGGGACCTTGCCCTTCATGGCGACGAGGGTACCATTCTTGGCTACATGGCGACCCGCGAGTTGCGCAAAATCATCCAATGATGCAAACGCTCGCGAGGTGACGATGTCGCACTCGGCGGGATCCAGCGTTTCAATGCGCGCGTGCCGCGATTGCAGGTTGGGCAAACCCAGCGCGCCGCTCATCTGGCGCACGAACGCGGTCTTCTTTTCGACGGCGTCGACGCACGTCACGGACCAATGGGGCTGCATAATCGCCAGGACGACGCCAGGCAGGCCGCCGCCCGATCCGACGTCGAACACCTTGGCTGGCGCGTCGGGCGCGGCCAGCGCCTCGCTGAAGGGTTTTACGGCCGCGAGACTGTCGAACAGATGCTGCACGAGCATCTGCTGCGGATCGCGAATGGCGGTCAGGTTGTACGTGCGATTCCAGCGCTGCATCTGCGCCAGGTAATTGAGCAGTTTGGCGATGGCGTCATCGTCGGGACGCAGGCCGAGCTGCTCGCATGCACGAGTGAGTCGGCCGGCCATGTCGATGCCGGCCTGATTGGCGGGCGCGCTCATGCCGCTTGCTTGCGCGAGCCGTAATGCAGGCGCTTCAGATGAATGAGCAGGAGCGAGATGGCGGCCGGCGTGACGCCGGAAATGCGCGCGGCCTGGCCGATCGTTTCCGGACGATGCGTCTTGAGCTTCTGGCGCACTTCAAAGGACAGGCTGGTCACAGCGTCGTAATCCACGTCCGCCGGGATCGGCTGTTGTTCATGGGCGATGTGCTTTTGCACTTCGTCCTGCTGGCGCGCGATGTAGCCGGCGTACTTGACCTGGATCTCGACCTGTTCCGACAGCACGTCGTTTTCAACGACCCCCGGGCCAGCGAGCAACGTGCCATCGGCGTTTTGGGCGCCCATCAAGGCTTCGTAGGAAACGTTAGGCCGTTTCAGCAGGTCAGCGAGTGAGTACTCACGTTCAATTGCCTTGCCAAGCAGCGGTTCGGCGACCTCGGCCGGCAGCAGGCGCGGATTCACCCATGACGACTTCAAGCGCTCGACTTCGGCCGCCACCGCGTCGCGCTTACGGTTGAAGGCATCCCAACGCGCATTGTCGACAATTCCGAGCTGCCGGCCGATTTCGGTCAGGCGTAGATCGGCATTGTCTTCGCGCAGGCTAAGACGATATTCGGCGCGCGAAGTGAACATGCGATAGGGTTCGGTTACGCCGCGGGTGACCAGGTCATCGACCAGCACGCCGAGGTAAGCCTCATCGCGGCGCGGGATCCACTGCTCGCGTTCCTGCGCCTTAAGGGCCGCATTCACGCCAGCCAGCAATCCCTGCGCGGCGGCTTCTTCGTAGCCGGTGGTGCCGTTGATCTGGCCGGCGAAGTACAGACCTTCGATGGCCTTGGTCTCGAGCGTGCTCTTGAGTCCACGTGGATCGAAGTAGTCGTACTCGATGGCGTAGCCGGGCCGCATGATGTGCGCATTCTCCAGCCCGGGCAGCGAGTGGATCAGATCAAGCTGCACGTCGAACGGCAAGCTGGTGGAGACGCCGTTGGGATACACCTCGTGCGTGTCCAGCCCTTCCGGTTCAAGAAACACCTGGTGGGACTGCTTGTCGGCGAACCGGTGGATCTTGTCTTCGATGGACGGGCAATACCGCGGACCCACCCCTTCGATGACGCCGCTGTACATCGGCGAGCGATCCAGACCGGCGCGAATGATGTCGTGCGTGCGCGCGTTGGTGTGGGTGATCCAGCACGGCAGCTGGCGCGGATGCATGGCCACGTTGCCCATGTACGAAAACACGGGAATCGGGTCCAGGTCGCCGGGCTGCTCTTCCAGGATGGCGTAGTTGATGGTGCGCCCGTCAATGCGAGGAGGCGTACCAGTCTTGAGGCGGCCTTGGGGAAGCTTCAGTTCCTTCAGGCGCTGACCCAGCGAAATAGCCGGCGGGTCGCCAGCGCGTCCGCCCGAATAGTTCTGCAGGCCAACGTGGATCAGGCCGTTCAGGAATGTGCCGGCGGTCAGCACCACCGTCTTGGCCCGGAACTTCAGGCCGACCTGCGTCACAGCGCCGACAACACGATCGCCCTCCACCATCAGGTCCTCAACCGCCTGTTGGAACAACCACAAATTCGGCTGGTTCTCGAGGCGACCGCGGATGGCCTTGCGATACAGCACACGATCTGCCTGCGCGCGCGTGGCACGGACAGCCGGCCCCTTCGAGCCGTTCAGGATTCGGAACTGGATGCCGGACTCATCCGTGGCCAGTGCCATGGCCCCGCCGAGGGCGTCCACCTCTTTGACGAGGTGGCCCTTGCCGATTCCGCCGATGGACGGATTGCAAGACATTTGGCCAAGGGTCTCGATGTTGTGCGTGAGCAGCAGCGTCTGTGCACCAGTACGGGCTGCAGCCAGCGCCGCTTCGGTGCCGGCGTGGCCGCCACCGACGACGATGACATCGAATTCGCGGGGATAGTCCATGATGGGGGGAAGGTAAAGAAGAGAGCGTTCGGCGCTCATTATAGAGGCAGGGGTTGCATGTTTCACGTGAAACATTTCTGGGAGTGTGTTTTGTGCCAATGGGCCTTTGTCGGGTACCGCGAGACCTCGTGGGGCGGCGGGCGGAAGAGTCTGAAAGTATCGGCATCTGCCGGTGTCGTCGGCTGATGTTCCACGTGAAACATACCCGTCGCTTGTCGACTGAGTACGCCGCAGCAACGCTCTTGCGTTGTTTCACGTGGAACATTCATTTATTAAGGACTGGGTGATTCGTGTAGGTGGCCAGATGCATCGGCGCGAGGGCTGAAGCCCGCACCTATAGCGCCTGCTCCGCCACATCCCGAAGGTGAAGGCCGAGGACCTGTTGGTCGAGCCCAGCAGGCGAGTCTTGGTAGAACTGGGCAATAGGCATCGGAGTGTTTCACGTGGAACATTACGCGGAGCATGATCGACTCGCCAGCGAGCTTCCATTCGTCCATCGTTTTACCCTACGGCTAGCTCCATACTTATCTTCCCTCGCCCACCGTCAGCATCGTTGCGCATAGGACGAGTAGTCGGGTTTGAGAACCCAAGGCGCGCGGGGCCGCTTCGTTTGCACCACACCATGACGTCACGCTTTAGACAGCAGAGGCTGCCGTCAGCTGTACAGAGCTCAGGTAAGTCCGCCAACCGCCCGTGCGTTCGGAATTGAGGCAATCAATCCTCGCTTCACCGTGCGCCTATCCGGGCTGGGGACCAACGGGTGTTTCACGTGAAACAAGCGCTTAGCTCCAGGCGGTTGCCGATGGGGTACATCGCTATGTGGAAGTCATACGGGCCAATCGATGCGAAATGGTTAGGTGAGATGGATGTCGAGATGTACCTCGAGTACCTGAGACGCCTTCTCCAGCCGAAGCCAGATGCGCACCACTGATGTTCAACACCATCCAATGTTTCACGTGGAACACTGGTCACCGAGACCGTCGTGGTTAACGTCGATGTACTCGATGCTACCTAGCCTTCTATTGTTTGAACCAGCGTTCGGTCGTCCCACCCAAAAATTGGTGTTCTGTCGGGGATCGATATGGCTGCGGCATTCGACGATGCTCGCGCCCAATAACAGCACGGCTGAGCTAGCGTGGACGCGTGGCATTTTTTGGGGCACAAACCGCCCGGCGCCCCACAACCTGAAGTCGTGGTCTCGAAAGCCTGCCGAACCTACCGCCACTCGTGCCCCGCAAAGACGGCCGATGTTTCACGTGGAACACCTAAGGCATAGATTCTGCAGTGGCGGGCGGCTATGTTCCACGTGAAACACCCAACGCAGCCGGCGTCTATCCCGCCGCAACATCTCACTTTCCGCGGGAGGGCCACAACAATACGCAGCGCATCGACCAGCAGCGTGTGACACAGGAAAAGTAAGAAAGCGGAAAAAAATCGATTTATGACACCCTACCCTACCCCTAGCCCAAAAAAACGAATATTTCGGACCACAGCGGTTGGACAAAACCTCAGCGGTTGATTCGAAAGCCGCATTAAAGTTCCCCGGGGTAGCCAACCAGGCAGCTAATTGC
Organism: Achromobacter sp. GbtcB20; assembly: GCF_019091095.1. Lineage (NCBI taxonomy): Bacteria > Pseudomonadati > Pseudomonadota > Betaproteobacteria > Burkholderiales > Alcaligenaceae > Achromobacter > Achromobacter sp. GbtcB20. The sequence goes on from NZ_JAGXJZ010000031.1 coordinate 19,398, forward strand.
GGCAAGCGAAACGGTTCTCACGTTCCGTTCCGACGGCCGGCAGCATGAAGCGCAAACACGGGTAGATGCAAAGCGAACGGCAAGCGGGAACCATGAAGCATGCGTTCCCCGCGTAAAACCCAGGGCTTATCCACAGACAACGGTTAACCGCAGCGCACTATGAAAAGGTTCGAATTGCTCAACGCCAGACTCGGGTTACGCACATTCTTATCAACAGGCCGTCAAGGGTGCAAGCCAGTACACGCTATTGCATTGAAGACCCGTGCGTACCATCGACAACAGCAAAAGCCACCGAAGGCCAAACTCCAGCGGGTTCCCGCAACACCAGCAGACACGGCTGGGTTCAACGGCTCTCTTATCCACAGCACCTGCAGCACGCTCTACTGACGTCGGCCTCATATCCACATCTCGTTGATGGGCATGCTCATGCCAGCGCGGACTGCGGCTACGCTGATCAAAATCGGCGGCGTACATCGGCATGTTGCTGCCGGCCGCCTTGAGCAAACTCGCCGCGCAGATTACTGGGGGGCACGTTATTCACAAAATTATCCCCACCCCAGAAATCCACTGAAACGCACATGCCCAGGGCATCGATCTTCATTGACCCGACAATCATCTTGCTCGGTCTCTGCCACCGGCGCCATCATCCATATGGCCGAGACGACAACACTTCATGTGAAACGCTGTGGAAAAGTCGGCGGAAGAAGTTCTATGAGCAATTCTCCGCGCGACTAGTGCGCGCAGGCAACGTTGGGATAATCCAGTGCCCGGCTCTTGTCTGACCCTCTGGAATCAGCGATGCAACGTGGCGCGCCAACCGCTTGATGAAGCTCGTCGTGCTTACGCCAGGCGTCGGGATGATTCCGCAATTTCCGTTCCCGGACCCTAACCCTTTCGGCGATATCCCCACTTCTATCCACAGGCGCAGACGGCCAATTTGGACTCCAGAAGGCGTAATTCTGTGCATAACCGGGATGGGGATATCTTTGTGAACAACAGACAGGATTCAGGCCCGGACGCGCCAATTACAACCCGAAAATCGCGCCTGTCAGCGCAAGAAAGCGCCGGCAGGCCAGCGGAAAATAATGCGCAAATCCCCGAGTTTCCCTATGAGAACGCGGATTAAACCCTCTCTGCAGCGCTCGGACGCAGGCAAAATGATTATTCACGGGAAACCCAATCGGGTCGCCGTGATTGATGCAGATATCTGTGCAAAACCGGATTGACCATGACCCGAATGCTTCATTACTGAGCATCAAAATCAACGGCCCCGGAAATAATTATCCACAGAGTTATCCAGTGGTCGAGAATATGTTAGTAAACACTAACACCGCGTGTTTTTAGTGGGCAGGACCGGACTGCAAGGCGCCGCAAAACGGAAGGCCAAATGAAACAACGCCCCAGACCGGGAGGTCTTGGGGCGTTGTAGCCAGGCCGGGCCTGGCGGACGGGAAATTGGGATTTCCCGATTTAGAGCGGGCGAATGTCGGCCGCTTGAGGTCCTTTCGGACCATCCTTAACTTCGTATTCGACTTCCTGGCCTTCGTTCAGGCTGCGATAGCCGCGACCCTGGATGGCGGAAAAGTGTGCGAACACATCGGTGCCGCCCACGTCCGGCGTGATGAAACCGAAACCCTTGTCAGCGTTGAACCACTTGACTTTGCCCTTCTGAGCCATTTTCTCTAGCGTCCTGTAATTAAATCGAAATGCAATGAATCAAGGACGCCGTGCGAACTGAACGATCGGTGCAAAACCAGTGTTCCCGCTTGTCGCCAGAGCGGCAGACCGAGTCCGCGCGCTGCTTGAATCAACTGCGGAATCAGCATACTCATCCGGCATTACCGAGTCATATAGTTGTTTACCCCAATGTCGCTTTTTTTCACTGGAACGGCAATACCGCCTGGCGGAATTAGCCTTGCCGACGGGCCAGAATCGCGTAAATGGGACCGGTCACGATCACCACGAAAACCATGCGCGTGACGTGAAAAGCGGTCACCACCGGAACGCCCAATTGCAGCACTTTGGCGGTGATGGCCATCTCTGCTATGCCGCCGGGTGTCGTGCCCAGAATCAGCGTGGGAATTGGTGCGGCGGACCATAGCGAAAGCAAGGCGCCCACGCCAAATGCAAGCGCCAGCGCAAGGATCGTGAAGCCCGCCACCGCCGCCATGAATCGCGGTGCGGCACGAAAGAAGTCGGGGCGATAACGATCGCCCAGCGACCAGCCGATAAGGAGTTGCCCCGCCTTGGGCACAAAGTCCGGCAACGCGGATAGCTCTATGCTCGACGCGGTGAGAATCATGGCGACAAGCATGGGCCCCAGCACCCAGGGATTGGGCAGCCGAAATTTCGTGAAGGCAGCGCCACCCACGATGGTCAGGGCCACCAGTGCCGCAAGCCCCAGCGCATGCACATCGCGCGGCCCCGGCACGGTCGGATCCAGCCCCGCCACGCCCCACCACTGAAAGATGAAAGGCACGGTGACCACCACCAGCAAGACGCGCACGCTGTGCGCGGTGGCCACGCGATCGATCCTCGCGCCGTGACGCTCGGCCAGGTTGGCCATTTCGCTTGCACCGCCGATGGCCGATGAAAACCACGCGGTCTTGAAGTCCACATCGGTATAACGACGCAGAATCGCGGTGCCCAGAAATGCGAGCGCCAGCGCAAACAACATGCCGGCAATGATGGGGCCGGCGTTGCTGCCGATATGTCCGATGACCTGCGGCGTGAAGTACAGCCCCAGCGAGGCGCCGATGACCCACTGGCCCGCATTGCGAGCTGGCCTCGGGCACGCCGTTCGCAATCCGGCAATCCGGGTGGCCGCGGTCAATAGCAGCGCGCCCAACATCCACGGCAGCGGCATGTGCGCCCACACCGCCAACAACGCGCCGATCAGCGCAATACAAAATCCGGCCAGCACTCGGGCCATCCTGTTCTGAACCACAATCCCGTCCGCGTTGGAAACTGTCGAAAATGGAATTATGAGTTAGTGGGATACTTACGAGAAATTTCCTCGGCTACCCGTGTTCACTTCGCGTCCAACATGATCCGCTCCAAACTCCCCGACGTCGGCACCACCATCTTCACCGTGATGAGCCGCCTGGCCATCGAGCACAAGGCCATCAACCTGGGCCAGGGCTTTCCTGACTTCGATCCGGACCCTGCGCTCTGCGCGCTTGTCACCAAGGCCATGGCAGACGGGCACAACCAGTACCCGTACATGCCTGGCGTCGCGCCGCTGCGCGAGGCCATCGCTGCCAAGACGCGGGATCTGTACGGCCATGCCTACGATCCCGAAACCGAGATCACCGTGACCAGCGGCGCCACCGAAGCGCTGATGGCTACCGTGCTGGCGGCGGTGGGCAGCGGCGACGAAGTGGTGGTGATCGAACCGTGTTATGACTCGTACCTGCCGGCGATTCGCCTGGCCGGCGGCACCGCGGTCCCCGTGCCGTTGCGCGCACCGACCGAAGCCGATCCGTACTACCGCATCGACTGGCAGCGCGTGCGCGACGCCATCACGTCCAAGACCCGTCTGTTGATGCTGAACTTTCCGCACAATCCCACAGGTGCAGTGCTTGAGGACAGCGACCTGGATGCGCTGGAAGCCATCGTCCGGGACACGGGCGTGCTGCTGGTGTCGGACGAGGTCTACGAACACATCGTGTTCGACGGCAAGCCGCATGCCAGCGTGGCGCGGCGCCCGCTGCTTGCCGAACATGCGTTCGTGATCTCTTCGTTTGGCAAGACGTACCACACCACCGGATGGAAGATCGGTTATTGCTGCGCGCCGCGGCACCTGAGCGCCGAACTGCGCAAGGTGCATCAGTTCATGGTGTTCACCGTGCCCTCGCCCATGCAGTTTGCGCTGGCCGAGTTCATGCGCGATCCCAAGCCCTACCTCGATCTGCCGGCGTTCTACCAGGCCAAGCGCGACCGTCTTTCGCAAGGCCTGGCCAAGACGCGCTTCCGGCCGCTGCCCAGCCCCGGCACGTTCTTCCTGCTGGCTGACTACAGCCAGATATCGAAGCAGAACGAAGCCGACTTCGCGCGCGACCTGACCGTCAATCATGGCGTGACCGTGATTCCCGTGTCGGCGTTCTACCGCCACCCCGATGCGCCCGAATCCAATCATCGGATCGTGCGCTTCTGCTTTGCCAAGAAGGACACGACGCTGGATGCGGCGCTGGAGCGCTTGAAGCAGGTCTGACATTCAATATATGAGCAAAAGCTCATATATGAACGGGCGTGCCACCTTGTGCGGCACGCCTGAAAAAAAGGGGCGCCGAAAGGCGCCCCTCAACGTTTGCCGGCCTGGATTTGAGCCGGTGTGCGCACCGTCAGGGGCGCATCACCGCGCCATCAGACCGGCCCAGCGGCAACCTTTCTTGCGGCCCGCACACGACGCAGGACCTGCGGCACGATCACGACCGCCGCCGCGTCCGTCCACAGCGCAATCGAGACCGGGCTGGCGAACAGCACACCCACGTCGCCATCCGTCATCGACAGGGCGCGGCGCAAGTTCTGCTCCATCATGTTGCCCAGCACGACGCCCAGCACCAGCGGCGCCATCGGCACGCCGAACTTACGCAGGAAGTACCCAAGCGTGCCAATGCCCGCCACCAGCAGCAGATCGAACGTGCCGGCGTTGATTGCATACACGCCGATGTAGCTGATGCACAGAATGCCCGGCACCATCAGCCAACCCGGCACCGACAGCACTTTGGAGAACAAGCGGACCAGCGGCACATTCATCACGAAAAGCAATACGTTCGCCACGAACAGCGAGGCGATCAGCCCCCACACCAGCTCAGGCTTGGTGTCGAACAGCACCGGTCCCGGCGTGATGTTGTAGAGCGTCAGCGCACCCATCATCACGGCGGTGGTGCCGGAGCCGGGCACGCCCAGGGTCAGCATCGGCACGAACGAGCCGATGGCCGAGGACGTCGCGGCGGCTTCCGGCGCGACCAGGCCGCGCATGTCGCCCTTGCCGAATTTGGCATCGGGATCCTTGGCCTCGATGATGCGCTTTTCCTGCGAATAGGCGACGGCCGCGGCCACGCTGGCGCCAGCGCCGGGCAGCACGCCCACGCCGAAGCCGACCAGCGCGCTGCGCACGACGCTCCACCACGTGAATGCCATCTCTTTCAGGTTGAACAGCTTGCGCCCGCTGGGCTTGACCTCGACGCTGTGGCCGGCCACTACCCTTTCAAGCATTTCCAGCATCTCGCTGACCGCGAACAGCGCAATCACCACCACGACGAAATCGATGCCGTCGGCCAAGTGGACGGACTCGAAGGTATAGCGATACACGCCCGAGTTCGCGTCCACGCCCACCACGGAAATGGACAGACCGATCATCGCGGCCAGCACTCCCTTGACTGGTTGCTTGCCCAGCAGGCTGGTCAGGCAGCAGAACGCAAAAATCATCAGCACGAAGTATTCGGCGGGGCCAAACGCGAGCGCCCATTTCGCCAGCATCGGCGCAAGCAGGATGATGCCCACCACCGACACGATCGCCCCAAAGAAAGCCGACCACGCGGAAAGCGTCAACGCCACGTTGGCCAAACCCTGCCGCGCCAGCGGGTAGCCATCCAGCGTCGTCATGATGGCGCTGGCTTCGCCCGGCACGTTCAGCAGGATCGCGGTGATACGGCCGCCATACTCGGCGCCCACATACACCGCGGCAAGCAGGATCAGCGCCGTTTCCGGCGGCAGGTTCATGGCGAAGGCGATGGGGATCAGCATGGCCACGCCGTTGACCGGCCCCAGCCCTGGCAGCACGCCCACCATGGTTCCGATGAAGGAGCCGATGGCCGCGACCAGCAGGTTCGTCAGGGAAAAGGCGACGCCAAAGCCTATCGACAGATGATCGAGAATGCCGCTCATATCAGGTTCTCCAGCAGTCCGCCGGGCAGGACGACGTCCAGCACCTTGTCGAACAGCACGAAAAAGAAAAGACTCATCACCACGCCGCCGATCGCGCACTTGATCCAGCTGCCGCCAAAAAGGCGTCCCACGAAGATCGTCATGAGCGAGGTCGCGATCACGAAGCCCAGCCACTGGAAGAGAAAGGCGTAGGCGGTGGCAAATACCACCATCAGCGCGATACGTCCGTTGGCGCCGGCCGGATTGCGCTCGACAGCGGCGCCGCCCTTGTAGATGAGCCACAACCCGCACAGGCCGATGATCAGCGCCACGAGCAGGGGAAAGGCGCGCGGGCCGACGGGTTCGTAGGCGAAGGGCGCCTCGATGCTCCAGCCGGCGGCCGTCATGAAGACGGCCAGCGCCAGGGCGGCAATGCCCAGGATTCGATCATTCATGGTCCAGGTTTCCGTTCAAGTCGGATTGCGCGGCGCAGCGGGCCCTGCCGCCGCCCCAGGCGGGCGGCAGGTGTGTCCCTTGCGGGCGCGGTCGGGAATCAGCCTGGCGGCTGGCTTACTTTTTGATCAGGCCGAAGGTGTCGGCGAGCTCGCCGTACTGCTTGACCTGGTTCTTCACGTAGGCGTCCAGTTCGGGGCCGGTCTTGTTGAAAGGGAACAGACCCTGCTGCTGGCGCAGCTTCTCGAACTCGGGCGCGGCCGTGGTCTTGTTGAATGCGTCGACCCAGAACTGGTAGTCGCTGTCGGACACCTTGGGACCGACGTAGAAACCGCGGATGATGGGCCAGACGATGTCGTAGCCCTGTTCCTTGGCGGTGGGCACCGAGCCCAGCTTGCCCGGCAGGCGCTGGTCGTTGAAGACGGCCAGCACGCGGATGGGGGCGCCCCCCTCAAGCATGGTGAAAGCTTCGGCGGCGTCGCCCATGTAGGCCTGGATATGACCGCCGCGCAGCGCCGTCACGGCCTCGCCGCCGCCTTCGAACGCGACAAAGCGCATCTTCTTGAAGTCCACGCCCGCCGCCTTGGCAGTCAGCGCCGCCTTCATCCAGTCCTGGCTGCCCACGGTGCCGCCCGCGCCCAGCACGATCTTGGTCGGGTCCTGCTTGAAGGCTTCCATCAGGCCCTTCAGGTCGGTGTACGGCGAATCGTTGCGGACAACGGCCACGCCATAGTCGGTGCCGATCGCGGCCAGCCAGCGCACGTCGTTGACGTTGTACTTGCCGAACTTGCCCTGCGCCAGATTGAGCAGCGAGCCGCCGGAGAACGCGACGATGGTGCCCGGCTCGTTCGGATGCTGGGCGACGATGTTGTTGTACGCCACCGCGCCGATGCCCCCGGGCATGTAGACGATGCGCATCGTGTTCTTGAGCGCGCCGCTTTGCTTCAAGCCTTCGGTGGCCAGGCGGCAGGTCAGGTCGAAGCCGCCGCCGGGCTGTGCCGGGGCGATGCATTCCGGACGGCGGGGCTCGTCGGCGGCATGCGCCGCGCCGAGGGACAGGGTGATGGCGCCGAGCGCCGCCAGGGCTGCGATGCGCAGCTTCAGACTCGTCTGCATTCTTGCGTCTCCAGGATTTATAGGTCTAGGTATTGCTGGCAGCGGCGCGGCGGCGGTCGATCGCATCCCACGGCTCCAGTGGACGCCACCGTACAAAATCGAACCTTTCCATAACCTTTCAATTCCGGCCGATTTCGTGACGCGGCGCAGCATCCGGGCCCTTTTCCAGGGAAAACACCAACGCCGCCCGCAATCCCGGCTGCCCATTCCGGTTCTCCAGCACGAGACGCGCCCCCAGGATTTCGGCAATCGTGCCCACGATCGCCAGGCCCAGGCCAGCGCCGGAGGTGTTCTTGCCCGCCGCGCCCCGCCGGAACCGCACGCAGGCCCGGGCAATGTCCTCGTCCGACATGCCGGGACCGTCGTCTTCCACGGCAAGGCGGGCCTGGCTGGCGTCCGCGTCGATCCGGACTGTGACCACGCCGCCCGCGGCCGCATACCGGATGGCGTTGTCCACCAGGTTGCTGACCGCCTCGCGCAACAGCCACTCGGCCCCGCTGACCACGACAGGCCTGCGGTCGGCTTCCAGCCCGATGTCCAGTTGCCGGGCGCGGGCATTGGGTAATTGGGTGCGGATCACCGCGTCCGCCAGCTCAACCAGGTCCACCTGTTCGGGTGCCGAACCGCCTTCGGCCAGCGAGGCGTCTTTAGCGCGCGCCAGGGCGAGCATCTGGTTGGTGGTGCGTACGGCCCTGTCCAACCCCTCTTGCATCGCCAGAAGGGCTGTACGGACCTCCTGGGGGTCTGTTTCGCGCAGGGCATAGGCCATCTGGGTCCGCAACACCGACAAAGGCGTGCGCAACTGATGCGATGCGTCGTCCAGGAACTGCGCCTGCACCCTCCCCAAGGCCGCAAAACGGGCCATATGGAGATTTACGGCCGCCACCAGGGGTAGGACCTCCCCCGGCATCTCGGACGCGCTGACGGGGCTTAAATCGTCTGCAGACCGGCCTTTGACTTCCTGACGCAGACGCTCCAGGGGACGCAAGGCCATGAAAACGCCCAAAACGATCACCAGGACGCTGATGAGGATCACGGCAAGGTCCCGCTCCACCGAGCGCACCAAAACCTTGTGAAGGAACGCCTCGCGGCTTTCCAGGCCCTCTGCGACCTGCACGATGACCCTGCCGCCCCGGTTGGCATACAGCGGCGGATCCATGGGCCGCGCCAGCGCCGCCACCCTGACGGGCTGCCCCTGAAATGTCGCATAGAAAAACCGCGGCTCGCCCGAGACGAGGGGTTGGTCCGGCAGGGGCAACCCGGGATGGCCGATTTCGGCCAGCCCGTCTTCCGTGGCTACCCGGTAGAACACGCTGCCGTTGGCTGTCAGCTCGAAAAATTCGAGCATCAGATACGGCTGCTCCATGGCTAATCCACCGCTGGCTGTGGATATGTTGTGGTCGATCGCGCGCAGCGCGCCGGCAAGAGACCGGTCATAGGCAATGTCGACCTGGTTGCGCAACTGGTGGTTGGACAGCCACAGCGCGCCCATCATCACGAACACCAGGGTCGGAATCAGCCACCAGAGCAGTTGCGTCTTGAGGGTCCGGGCGCGTTTTTTTGCCGAAAAATCAACGCCGTTTTGCGGACTTCTAGTTGTCAACAAGGTTCTCCAGGCAATACCCCATGCCGCGCATGGTCACGATTTGCACACCGGTATCCGCCAATTTCTTGCGCAACCGGTGAACCAGAACCTCGATGGCTTCCAGGTTGACGTCCGCATCGTCGGTGGGGATGCGGTCAAGGATCTGCTGTTTGTTGATGGGTTCACCGCTTTTCTGGATCAACACCCGCAGTACCGCGTGTTCACGTGGGGATAACTGCAAAGGCTGTCCGCTGACGGTGAATTTTTGCGCGGAAGTTTCAAAAACCAGGTTTCCCAGCGTCAGGCGGGGATGTTCGCGGCCGCGGCTGCGGCGAATCAGGGCAATCAGGCGCGCCTCCAACTCTTCCACAACAAAGGGTTTCGGCAGGAAATCGTCCGCTCCCTCGTGAAGTGTTCCGATCCGCTCGGCCAAGGAATCGCGCGCGGTCAAGACCAGCACCGGCGTACGGTCGTCCCGCGCGCGAATCTTCGCCAGCAAAGCATGGCCATCCATGCCGGGAAGTCCCAGATCCAGGATCACCGCATCGAAATCTTCCATGGCCAGCCTTCTTTCGGCGACCAGTCCGTCATCAGCCCACTCCACGACGAAGCCGGCATGTCTGGCCAGGCTTCTGGACAGCCAGCGGGCAAGTTCAGCTTCATCTTCGATCAAGAGGATACGCATGGACGCAGTCCGGGGGGCGGTGGATGGGCGGAATGGGAAAGCATGTTTGGCTTTTCCTTTTTTTTTCTTTATATAAAGACTAATGATTAATAAGGGCTGTGGATAACTACCTTAACCTTGAAAACCTCTTTACTTTCATTGCCTTGCGTCCGTTTTTGCCTGTGCAAGAACTCTGTGTGGGAAAAAAGCTGAAGTTGGACAAGATTTTGGACCTCGTCCGAAACCCCGGCTTGTTCAACTTGCCTCCACAACATGTGCACAACAGCGCTACTTAGGAGTTATCCACAGGCCTCTTATGGCAACCGAGCCTTGAAAAGGGCCCTTTTACCCCGGAAAACCGCCCTTCGCCTACCCTGATTTTTGCCCTTGCAGCGCCTCAAAACGGGCCGCTAAGCGACGTTCGGAATCGGGGATTCGGGGGGAGACGCGTACGGACCGCTGACGGTGAACTGAACAAAAAGTGAGCAGAATCCGCCGTAGAATCCGGCCATGGATAGCGACTTGAAACTGCGTCGACCGGCCTGGGCCAGACGGTTGAGACGCGGACTTTTGGCAGAAAATCTGGCCTTGACGTTGTGTGCGGCCGCGTTGGTTGGTGCCCTGGGTGCGCTGTCAACGGTGGTGTTTCGCGAACTGCTGGGCTGGATGCAATTGTGGGTGGGAGGCGGCGAGGTTCCCCACGGCATGGTGTCGCTGGCGCGGGGACTGGATCCCTGGCAGCGGTTTCTGATGCCAGCGGCCGGGGGCGCGATCGCCGGCCTGATCCTGCAGGCGGCCACCCGATGGCTGCCCCGGCGCGGGGCCGCCGACTATATGGAAGCCATTTCCATCGGACGTGGCGTCATCGGCTTTCGCCAGACGGTCGCGCGCAGCCTGTCCTCCATTTTTTCGATCGGTTCCGGCGCATCCATTGGCCGCGAGGGGCCGATGGTGCAACTGGCAGCAATGTGCGCCTCGTTGACGGGCCGCTATCTGGTGCTGGCGCCCCGCCATCTCAGGCTGCTGGTGGCCTGCGGCGCCACCGCAGGCATCACCGCGGCGTACAACGCGCCGATCGCGGGCGCGGTGTTCATTTCCGAAATCGTGTACGGCGTGATTTCAACGGCGACGCTGGTGCCGCTGGCCGTCGCTTCTGTTGTCGCCAACATCGTGACGCGGCAGGTGCTGCACTACGACGCGGTCTTTCAGATGCCGCATTTCGAGTTTGTGTCCGGCTGGGAAGTGATCAATTACTTGGGACTTGGCCTCATCGCCGGCCTGGCCGCACCCCAATTCCTGCGGTTCCTGGACTTGTCCCGCGCGGCGTTTCGCCGGTTGCCGTTTCCGATCTGGGCCAGGATGGCGGCAGGCGGGCTGGTCGTGGGGGCGCTATCCGTGATCGATCCCGCGGTGTGGGGCAACGGCTACAGCGTGGTGAACAGCATGCTGCATACGGATTGGGCATGGCAGGCGGTCGCGGCTCTGCTCTTGCTCAAGACATTGGCCACGGCGGCCAGCGTCGGGTCCGGCGCCCTGGGCGGCGTCTTCACGCCGACCTTGTTCGTGGGGGCGGCGCTGGGCGCGTTGTACGGGACCGCGCTGCAGGGCCTGTTTCCAGCCGGCAGCCTGTCGGCCGTGTCCAGTTATGCGGTCGTGGGAATGGGGGCGCTGTTGGCCGCCACCACGCATGCGCCGCTGATGTCGATCTTGATGATCTTCGAGATGACGCTGAGCTATGAAGTCATGTTGCCGCTGATGCTGGCGTGCATGACGGGATACGTGATTGCGCAGCGCATCCGGCCGGCGTCCGTCTATGCGAAATCGCTGGCGAACAACAGGATTTCCGCTCACCTGATGGCAAAAAAAAGGTAGACCGATAAATTACGAGTAAAAGCTCATATATTCGGTTTGTCTATTTTTGTGCGGCGGAGAGTGCTGCAAAAACCCCTTATACAAGGGGTTTTTGCATGAAAACGCGGTTCAGCCCGATCTCCGTGGCGCGGTGCGTTTCCGCATAGCCGCGCCGTGTGTAGATGGCGATGTTCTCGGTCATCGCTTCCTGCGTGTAAAGCCGGATCCGTGAAAAACCGGCGCGGTGCGCGGTGTCTTCGGCCCATTGCAGCAGTGTCCGGCCGTGCCCTTTTCCTTGCGCGGTTGGCGACACGGCGATGTTGTCCAGCAGCATGCAGCCGTCGTCGGGTTCTGGAATCAGCACGATGAGGCCTTCGATGCCAGCGTCCGATTCCAGCACATGAACCACGCCTTGCGCGACGCGCGCCGGATAGTCGTCCAGCATGGGGCCGGGCGTGGCGCCGTTGCGTGCGATGTAGGGGGAGTAAGCCTCGCGGACGATGAGCTCGATGCGGGCGACATCGGCGGGTGTCGCGGCGCGGATACGAAAGGGGGTGGGATTCGTATTCATGACGACGCGCTTCCGGTTATTTTCCCGATGCAAAAGCGATAGGTGCAATCTGACCGGTCGAATCTAGCACGGAGTTCATCTCCGGTGCCGTTCGAGATTCAAGATCCATATCCGCAGGCCACTGGACTCTGGGAGCCAGGCGCAAGGCGATGTTGTAGGGAGCGACGTCGTTGGCGTCACGCGGTTCGGCGTGATCGGGGTCGAGGCCGTTGATGCCGTTCTGCATGTAGGCGCACACGTACGCCCAGAAGTTCGAGGTGTTGGCAGCGTCGGTGTTTAGGTGGAAGCGCGCCACGACATTGTTCGTGCCGGGTTTCACCACCGCGATGGAGACGCCTTCTTTGATGATGAGCCCGCCGCTAGGCGTCGCGCCACGGACTTTCCACTTCTCTGCTCGCAAGTCGTCCCAGTCGTAACTCGTCGTGGTGACGCATCCGCGATCGAAGGGATTCCACCAGACTGATTGGAAGTCGTAGACGTATACCTTGCGACGTAGGCGATTGAAGCGGAGCGGAAGATCGCGGGGTGGAGATACGTCGGCACGATAGAAAATGCACGCTGCCCAAACGCAGAGCGCAATTGCGCTCACGTGAAGAAGAAAAATGCCTGCAACTTCAAGCGTTAGAACGCCAGACGCCTTACTCGTCATATAAATGTCCCATCCGGCGAAGGCTAGATACCGGATACACATGAACGAGGTCAATAGTGAGGCGTAGAAGATCGCACCGCGAATGCTCAAGGCGTTACGGGCGAACTCGACATACGTCTCATCCATATGCGTCGGTGGCTGCCATAGCAGCATTGGGGGCTCGTCAAGCGGGTCATTGGGCCCGGGCAGATCGCGTTGCCAACCGAGGCAGGGGCGATTCAGTTGAGGTTTCGCCAACAGAGTTCCTTAGAAGTGTCGATGGCGGCGAAGTGGGCGTTCGCCAATCAAATGTACCGGGGCTGTGGAGCTGCAGTGGCGGGGTGGCGAGCGGGCCCTTCTGGCAAGCGAATCCAGTCCTAGGCCTCGACCGCCTTCACGGTGCAGTTCGAGATTCAAGATCCATATCCGCAGGCCACTGGACTCGGGGAGCCAGGCGCAAGGCGATGTTGTAGGGAGCGACGTCGTTGGCATCACGAGGTTCGGCACGATCAGGGTCGAGCCCTTTAATGCCGTTTTGCATGTATGCGCACACGTAGGCCCAGAAATTGGAGGTGTTCGCAGCGTCGGTGTTCAATTGGAAGCGCGCCACGACGTCGTTCGTGCCGGGTTTCACCACCGCGATGGAGACGCCTTCCTTGATGATGAGCCCGCCGCCCGGAGTCGCGCCGCGGACTTTCCATTTCTCTGCGCGCAGATCGTCCCAGTCATAACTCGCCGTCGTCACGTACCCGCGTTCGAAGGGATTCCACCAGACTGAATGGAATTCATAGACGTAGGCCTTGCGGCGTAGCCGATTGAAGCGAAGCGGGAGATCGCGGGGTGGGGAGACCTCGGCACGGTAGACTACAAACGCTGTCCAGCCGCCGATCAGAATTGTCCCGACGACCAGTAGCAAGATGCCTGCAACCTCAAGAGTGACACTCGTGGCCCTCGCAGTCGTCGCATAAATGTCTTTGGCGGCAAAGCCTACGTGATAAAGAATTGTCCAAGCGATCAGCAGCAAAAAGTAAAAGCAGACTCCGCGAATGCTCGACGTGTTCCGAGCGAACTCGACATACGTTTCATCCATATGCGTGGGCGCTTGCCACAGCAACAAGGGCTGCTCGATTGGGGGGGAATTGGGACCCGGCAGATCGCGCTGCCAGCCGACGCAGGGGGGATTCAGTTGAGGTTTTGCCATTAGAGTTGCTCCGTCATCTCAATGGCGGCGAAGCTTGAGCTATCGTTTTTGTCTGGCCAGAACGCCACAATCAAAGTTGCCGATTTGATATTGTTGAGGGAATCCAGCAAGTACCGACCACTAAGGACTGGCCGAGAGGGGGTCGGTTTAGTCTCGCTGTCCAGCGTGTAATCCGGCCTATTCAAGGTGGAAGCAGGCCTCGGGGGGACTAGATCGTTGATTTGCCCGGATGCCACGACATGGGAGGACAGATAGGGGCTACGTTTCTCGCCTTGTGCTAGAGCAAATCGCGCGATGGTCAGCGTAAAGCGGTATCGGGATTGTTCGGCATCAAATCCAGGCAGAGTTGCGCTGTAAACAAGGGCGTTCGTTTTCTCTAAAGAGCCTCCGTTCTTGAGAACCTCTATGTCTTCGATGTAGAGCTCATCTATCGGTCTCACACTTCTTTCAATAGTGAAACGAAGGTCTACTTCCATGCCGAGCACTGCTGCATTGAGTGCGGCAATGGCGACGTCCATGTCGCCTGGATTGCGCCAGCGATCATTGCTTTTTGCCTGGCCGAAGTAGCATCGCCAAGCCCAATTCTCGAAGGAGTCGGATTCGAGGCCTCGTGCTAATTGCGATGTCCCGAAGGCAACAAGTCCGACAGCAATTCCTAGACCCAATCCCCCGAACAGCGACAGTGCCCCGGCAGATCCCAAAAAAATCAGGATTGCGCCAAAAATTGATATGCCTCCGGCAAATATGTACGTATGGGTGGCACCTACATCACCAACTTTGGATACGCGCAAAGCAGCACGAAAACTAGCACTAGCATCCGCAATCCCCGCCAAAGCCGAAATCGCTCCACCCACCATCACCATCTTCGACCCCAACCCGACAACGCGCGTGAGGACAGGAGTTTTCTCCACACCCCAGCGCAGCACGAACCCTCGGGCAGCGTCCGCCGGAACCCTCATCGCCAGCCCGGCCGCCTCAACACTCGCTCCCATGAAGCCCAGCGCCACGCTATAAAACGCCGCCACGGCCTCCGGATGCTTTGCCCCGACTTTCGCATCCAGGTCAGCTAACGTGCTTTTCAAGCTGTCCTGCAGAAAATACAGGCCGATGAAAGACAAGCCACCATCCACGCTACCCACGGCCAAGTTCTTCAAGCTCGCAAAGGTGCTGCCGGCGACACGACGAGCCCCCGCCGCGCCAACTTGCAGGCCCTCGAGCACCGCGGCGGCAGCGGGTTCCAGATTCTTCAGGCCGGCGTTGACCTGGCGTAGCGCAAACTTGGCTTCTCTGTTGATCTCTTGCCCAAGCGCGCCAGCAGCCTGCCTGATATCCTGCGCGCCCTCCTTGGCCTCTTTGCTGAAATCCAGGATGCGCTTCTTGACCTCTTCTGCAGTTCCATGCGCCCATAGCGTGACGTCGATGAGCACATTGCGGACATTGGCATTCGGGATGGTGATCAGACTGCCCAGCAACATCGCACGTGCCCGTTTGCCGGCGGCCTTTTGGGCGGAGTTGGCGTGCTCGCGAATCTCGCTCGACAGCAGCTCGAAGCACTCCCCCACCGTGAGCTGGATGGTGACCTGGGTGAACCTGGCCTTACCGTACAGCCAGGCGGCGCCGGACTGGAGGTTGTCTAAAGCCGCCTTGGCGCCGATGCTCAGGGTGCTTTCGAGGCGATTACTCGCATCGTGAATGGCCGCCAACAACTGATCGGCAGATTCAACAACGAGCGTCCGGCGCCAATCGCTTCCCTCCTTGCTCGTGGCGACCATTTTTATCGCGTCATAGTATTTCTTGCCTGCCTCCGAGGGCATCGCGTCCGAGAACAAGGGTTCGAACGCCTGCTGCAAGTCGGTGTATTGCCCATTGAGCGCGATGTAGGCTGGACTACCTGCGTCGGACAGCAGGTCTTTCCATGCCTTGCTGCTAGGCCCCAACGCTTGCGGCGTGGGCTTTTCGCCGGGTTGGCTCTCGTCCGCCGGCGTGGTCGGCTGTGGCGGGGCATCCGTGATGCCGCCCGCGAGACAAGCCGCGGTGGTGCTCAGGCGGCATTGCTGCGAACGCGCATCGGCGTCCGCATAGTCCAAAGCCATGATCCGTCGCCAACTGGCGCCAGCCACCAGGTCGGCCCAGTCGGTTGCATAAGCGTCGATCTGCTTTTGAAAGCGGTCGTCTTCCTTGTCGTACGCATCCTGAAAAGTCTTTCGTCCTGCAGGGCCGGTTTCCCAGTAACGATCTTCTAGCCGGGCCATGCGACGCCCGGTCTCGCGATTGACCACGCCAGCACGTTGTTGTGCGGGGTCATGGAATACGGGCGGGACGCCGGATTCGCTGGACGTCCAGTAGTCGCTAGGTGGTGGCGCCGGCGGGTGTGCAGCCTCTACCTGCTGGGCGATGTAAGCTTTGATTCCGAGCAGGCACTGCGAGGTGAGGTAGGCATACCGCCGTGTTGGCTCTTCACGCCACCGCTGGCGCATCGTGTTGACAGAAAGACGCAGGCTGTTGAGCTCTGCGGCCATGCCCACCGGATCGGGCAGGATGAGTCCCGCAACCCCCTTCGCAAGCCCATGCTGCTTTTCGAGCATGCGCAATTGCGCCTGCATGGCTTCAAGGCGGGCATGACGGGGATGCCAGTCATGAACGCTACCGAAGTCGTGCGTGGCGATGGCGTACTCGGCGACATGCTGGGCAAGATCATCACCGTGCTCAAGGGCAAGCGCCTGGTTGCCACCAGTCGGATCCTGCTTGAGCGTGAGCAGATTGATCACCCTGAACCGCTGCCGATAATCAGCGGGCAGTGCCTTTCCATCAGCGTGCTTGCCGGTGCGGTAGGCATCGAGTGTCGCCTTCGGCCAAGGGTCCTGTGAAAACGCGATCCAGGCCTGCTTGTGCGCTGCGGTGTCGATGTTGATGAATGCCGAGCGCAGATCGTGTCCGGCGTCCAGGCAAGCTTTGGCTAGGGGCTCGGGCGCCGCCCGTGGCATGGAGAATGGATTGAACTGGCGCAGATAGCCTTCCGGGGTGACCTGATAGGCATGCCAGATTTCTTTGTCCAGCAGCACATAGACATACCCCTGGCGCAATACACGCAATGCGGTCTGAATGGATTCGTGACTCAGTGCGCCATGTTGCTTGAGTCCGTCTGTGAGCGGCATGACTGCAAGCCGTAGCGGCAGGATCGGTAAGCCGGTACGTTCACACGCGCTGCACGTGCCGGTGGGATTGGGCGCCGCCTGGCGCCGTGCCTGGGTCAGGGTCTTGCTGATGCTCATGTGTAGTTCGCGGCGGGAGGTAATGACGCAACGATGCGCTGCCACGCAAAGTCGTCGTAGTTGTCAAAACGCGCTTGCAATGTGGACTGCCCTGCGACGGCGGCTTGGATGTCGTCCTGTATTTCTGGATGCCGTGGCAGATGGGGATGAATGAAGACGCGATGCATGCACAGGTCGATGATGTCGGCGCTCAGGCGCAAGCGTGAGTTCTGTGCGTCACGGATCATCCGGAAAGCGTGCACGGCGGCCTGGGGCGGAAGAATCGTGGTGCCACGCCAGCGCATTGGGGCATACGTCACGGGGAATCGGAGCGCGGCGCGCCAGACATCCAGGAAATCGCTGACGAGCGGTGCAAGTTGCAGTGCCTGTCGAACGAGTGGAGGGGCATCCGAGCCGGCTTCGGTGGGGGAGCCGCGAAGTAAGGTGAAGGCGCCCCAGCTGGTCGGGCAAAGCCAACGTTTGACGGGCCACAGCAGAGCAGGAAAGGCGTGTTCCATTGATGCCGCGAGCAGTTCAAGCCGCAACGGCTCGAACCACGGCGTCATGCGTTTTCCAGCTATAGGCACGACGACATCCAGGCAGCGCGCAGTCAAGTGATCGGCGAGCGCAGCGAGGGATTGATCACTGGTCAGCCATCCGCACACATAGCGCTTTTTATAGCTGGCATCATCACGCGCGGAACGTTCGGTGGCTGCGAGCAGAGAAATGTCCGCGGCACCTTCTGGCGCGGCCAGCTGTATAAGCGCCGGGCACGCGTCGGGCGTATGGGCAAGGTCTGGCCGGATGACGCGTGCGATCGCCTGTTCGCCCAACGCGTGGGTTAGCGACTGAATGCTAAGGGGATCTTGTGGCTCGCCCGGCGCTAGCGGGTCCAGCAAGAGGTAAAGATAGTCGCTGGGGGCGCGTTCGAGACGGGCAAACGCTTGTACGACGCTCTGCATCATCTGGCGCGCTCCAGACAATCAGAAAGTGCGCCTTCCAGAACCTCGCAGCCCAAAGCCAGTTCATTTCCGCCGCCGCCCCCCTGCATCTTGAGCGGACCTTTAACCTGGATGGAGATAGCGTCAAGGGTTATGCCGGTGCTATCTATTCGAATGGTTCCACCCGGCCCTTTAATGATGAGCGCTTCTCCAGCATGCAGAGAGTAGTCCCTTGTCCGACGGCGGATGGCCTGGCCCGCCCGCAGTTCCGCTCGCCCCTCCACGCTCTGCTCCTGGTGCCCGCCAATACTCACCCAGTGATTCGCCACCGTCTTGTCGCGGCGGTTGTTGCCCACTTCCTCG
>NZ_JAGXJZ010000310.1:0-366 GCF_019091095.1 Achromobacter sp. GbtcB20
GTTCAGCAGAGCGGCTCCTACTGGTACCACTCGCACTCCGGCTTCCAGGAACTCACGGGCATGTACGGGGCGATCATCATCGACCCCGCTGGCGCCGAGACCATCCACGCCGACCGTGACCACGTGCTGCTGTTCTCGGATTGGACCGACGAAGACCCGATGCGGGTGTTCAACAAGCTCAAGTCCCAAAGCGACTATTACAACTACAACCAACCTACCGTCTTCGACTTCTTCCGGGACGCCTCGCGCGAAGGCACGGCCGCTGCGATCGACAAGCGCAAGATGTGGAACGAGATGCGGATGAATCCGACGGATCTCGCAGATCTGTCTGCCGCCACGCTGCCCTATCTGGCCAACGGCGTCACC
>NZ_JAGXJZ010000311.1:0-366 GCF_019091095.1 Achromobacter sp. GbtcB20
TTGTATTGCGCGGCCACGTGGCCCTGGCTGGCCGCGCGGCTGTACCACTCGAAGGCGCTGGCGTCGTCGCGGTCGACCTGCAGACCCGCGCGGCCATTGGCGTACACGGTGCCGAGGATGAACTGGGCCTCGCGGTCGCCATGGCCGGCCGCGCGCTGCAGCCAGGCCAGGGCGCGGCGCGGATCGGGTTTCCCGCCCAGCCCTTCGGCGTAGGCGAGGCCGGGCTGGCGCTGGGCGCCGCGGTCGCCCGCCGCGGCGGCCTGGCGGAACCAGTACAGCGCCTGCTTGCCGCTGGCGTCCACGCCCTGGCCGCGCTTGTACATCAGGCCGAGGTTGAACTGGGCCGCGCAATCGCCCTGCAGCGCG
>NZ_JAGXJZ010000312.1:0-366 GCF_019091095.1 Achromobacter sp. GbtcB20
CCATGCCAATCCGAACGCCAGCAAAAACCTGCGGTCCAAACAAAAACAGCCCGCCAGGCGGGCTATTGTCGATACGACGAGCGAACGTCTTACATGTTCGGATAGTTCGGCCCGCCGCCGCCCTCGGGCGTGACCCAGACGATGTTCTGGGTCGGGTCCCTGATGTCGCAGGTCTTGCAGTGCACGCAGTTCTGGGCGTTGATCTGCAGCCGGTCCTGGCCTGTCTCGAGCTTCACGAACTCGTAGACGCCGGCAGGGCAGTAGCGCTGCTCGGGGCCGGCGAACTTCGCCAGGTTGACCTCGACCGGGATCGCCGGATTCTTCAGCGTCAGGTGCACCGGCTGGTCTTCGGCGTGATTGGTGTTC
>NZ_JAGXJZ010000313.1:0-364 GCF_019091095.1 Achromobacter sp. GbtcB20
CCGAACAACTCCTGGGCGACCCGATGCGCCTGCAGCAGGTCCTGCTCAACCTGGTCGGCAACGCGGTCAAGTTCACCGAGCGCGGCGAAGTCGTGCTCGCGGTCGAGCTCACGGCGCGCACGGAAAGCGCGGTACGCCTGCGCTTCGCGGTGCGCGATACCGGCATCGGCATCGCGCCCCAAGTGCAGCAACGCATGTTCGAGCCCTTCTCGCAGGGCGACAGTTCGACCAGCCGCAAGTACGGCGGCGCCGGCCTCGGCCTGACGATCGCGCGCCGCCTGGCCGGGCTGATGGGCGGCGAACTGGGCGTCGAGAGCCGGCCCGGCGCCGGCGCCAGCTTCCACGTCGAGCTCGAGTTCGGCGT
>NZ_JAGXJZ010000314.1:0-364 GCF_019091095.1 Achromobacter sp. GbtcB20
GGGTCGTCAGGATCGGGTCATCCAGCGCATCGGAAGAGGGTGCGGACATGACAAGCATTCTTTCAAGCAGAAAAACTAAACGAGGGTATTTTACTGTAGGAAATAGAAAATTTATCGAATTTGATGATGCGGGTAACCATAAAACATACCACATCGTCTCCCATTCCCTACCTATCCGTAACTCTTCGTGAAATTTTTGTTGACCGTTGGAAATTTGACGAACAGGATGGTGCTTGTCGTCATTTTCGTCATTTGAGCCGTCGCCTGGCTCAGCTTGCCAAGGAATTCCATGCCCCACTCCGTCCCGTCCGCGCAGCAGGAAGCCGAACGCCCCGATGCCCTGCGCAAGCTGGAGCTGCTCGAT
>NZ_JAGXJZ010000315.1:0-363 GCF_019091095.1 Achromobacter sp. GbtcB20
ATGGATTACGGGCTGGTCGCGTCCCTCGGCGGCCTGGTCTTCATCTACCTGCCGAATACGCCGATGTCGCACCGCATGGTGATGGTGATGGCGGCCGCCTTCGGCATGACGGCCTGCTACGCGCTCGGCGTGATGAGCCATTTCCTGCCCGGCCTGATGATTCCCGCGCTGGTCTTCGCCAGCATCCTGGTGACGATGGTCTGCCGCTTCTACCGGGTGGTGCCGCCGGGCAGCCTGTTCTTCATCATGGCCGCCTCGATCGGCGCCTATTCGCCGGTGCCGCCGGCCGACTTGCCCTTGCGGGTCGGCCTGATCTTCCTCGGCAGCCATCGGCCGGCTGCGCAAGCGCAATCTGGTGCAGGC
>NZ_JAGXJZ010000316.1:0-363 GCF_019091095.1 Achromobacter sp. GbtcB20
CAGCACTTCCGGCAGTGAGGGCGAGCCGTAGCGCATCGCCATGCGTACCTGCACGCCTTCGTGGCCGCGCTGCTCGAGCGCCGCCTGCAGCAGCTGCGCCTGCCTTTGGGTATGCACCTTCAGCGGCGAACCCTCCTTCGTCCAGATCGTCTGGTATTTCTTGGCCGATGCGCCGGAGCGGAACGGCAGGATGATCAGGTTGAGAATGAACGACCACACCAGGCGCGGGATTTCGTCCACGCGCCGGTCGGACAGGAATTGCTTCAGGTAGCGCTTGTCCGCGGAACGGGTCGGCGCATCCGGCGTGCCGAGATTGACGAGGACGATGGCGCTTTGGGCAACGGTGCCGTGGGGGTGGGGCGG
>NZ_JAGXJZ010000317.1:0-362 GCF_019091095.1 Achromobacter sp. GbtcB20
GCAGATCAGGCCCGCCTCCTTCGCTTTCTTCCTTTACTTCCCCTTCGTCACTTTCCTTGCGCCCCTGGCACCTTCACGGTGAGCCAGCGCTGGCTCTTGCATATCCGACAAAAGTTTTACATAAGAAACAATTGTTTCTTCGCGACACATCCCTGTTCATAAGTTTGCTCAGCGTCTCCTTTTCTTGGCCTCCAGTTCCGGCGAAAATATATCTCTGCTCTAATCTTTCCTTCAGTCAACAACACATTCGGCAAGGCATTGCCTGGAGCAGAGAGATGAACACTACGCACGTCGACGAAGCACTGCGCACCAACGCGCGCCAGGCTGACCGCCTGATGGTCCTGATCCTGTGGGCGATGTTC
>NZ_JAGXJZ010000318.1:0-362 GCF_019091095.1 Achromobacter sp. GbtcB20
ACCTGCGCGACCTGGGCTGGCCCCATGGCGGGCACATCGAGGTGGTGCAGGGCGAGGACATGGGGATGCGTTCGCGCCTGCGCGCCGACATCGATCCGGCGCCCGGCAGCGCGATCCGCGTCTCGTGCACGGCCGGCCTTCTGTGGGGCACGCGGAATTAATAACTGACTCGCGGGTTTTGTCAATTTGGAACTAAAGGGTAAAAGCGCCTTTGCTCAAAGTATAAATATTTCCTCAGGGATTGATAATTATCAGGAAACAAGAAATCATTCCTCACTTAATTTCAATTTCTAGGAGTAACCGTTCATGGAGCTGTGCCAAGCAAACCTCACCACCCAAGCGAACGCTGACGCGATCCGCCC
>NZ_JAGXJZ010000319.1:0-361 GCF_019091095.1 Achromobacter sp. GbtcB20
CCCGCCGGAAGAAGGCGCCATGGACGTCGGCGTGCGCCACGAGGCCGGCATGCTGGTGCTGTCCGTGACCGACGACGGCATCGGCGTGGAGCCGGAACTGACCGAGAGCGCCTTCGACCTGTTCGCCCAGGGCAAGCGCGCGAGCGCCCGCTCCCAGGGCGGGCTCGGCCTGGGCCTGGCGCTGGTGCGCAACCTGGTCGAGCTGCACGGCGGCACCGTCAGGGCCGAGAGCGCGGGGCTGGGCAAGGGCAGCACCTTCACCGTGCGCTTGCCGCTGGCGCCGGTGCAAAGCATGCCCGACGCGCCGGCCCGGCTGGACGAGGCGGTGGCGCCGGCGTCGGTGCTGGTGGTCGACGACAAC
>NZ_JAGXJZ010000032.1:0-36616 GCF_019091095.1 Achromobacter sp. GbtcB20
CAACCCTGACCCAATCAAATTAGGGCTGGGTCAGTTTTCGATGCAAACGCCGGGTCAGTTTTCAGTGCAAACCAACATGCCTAC
Organism: Achromobacter sp. GbtcB20; assembly: GCF_019091095.1. Taxonomy (NCBI): domain Bacteria; kingdom Pseudomonadati; phylum Pseudomonadota; class Betaproteobacteria; order Burkholderiales; family Alcaligenaceae; genus Achromobacter; species Achromobacter sp. GbtcB20. The sequence goes on from NZ_JAGXJZ010000032.1 coordinate 85, forward strand.
CCGTCACCCGGGGTGTTTCGACCGCTCATGCGGGCTGTGGACGCGTCTAAGGACCATCACTGCATCTGCGAGGGCGTCCCATCTGGAATTGGTCCGGCCTATTGTGGCTTATCAGGTCAGACAGCGGCGCAGACGCTGTTGACACTGGCGTAGCCAGTAAAAGATTTGGGATTGGGAATGGGATTGGGATTGGTAGCTTTGCATCCGGTTTGCACTGGGTTCGAAAGTAAAACCTGGCCATAACCTGCAGGGTTTCCGCTACAGGCCCCCAGGTTCCCTCGCTTCGTGGGTATTTCTCCTATGAGGATGGCCATGGATCCTGTGTCAGCGGCGCTCATGGACCTCAAGATCTGAACAACTGTGCTGGGGCACAGCGCGCTCCTGTACGCGGTGTTTTAGAACCCAACTGGTCGAGTGCCGCTCTAGGTTTTGTTGTGGGAACCGGCGGTTAACCGAGTAGGAACCCAGCAGGATCCCAACGGGTTTCCTGTTACGAACGATGTTGCGTTGTGCTGCGGATTCGCAGTTCATATCCGGCGGTGATTGCTATCATCAGGCGTACCGATAGGGCTGTGTTTGTGGAGAAAAGTGTATGGACTTGGGTACTACGGTGATGCTCGGAGTACTTGTAGCTGTTATCGCATTCGGCCTTTGGGTCGCGAATAACATCGCTCGTTCCGAAGGGCGCAACAAAGAAGACCATCAGACCTGAAGCGGCAATAATTCGGAGTAGGTCTCAAAGATTAGGCTGGCTTGTTATGTTCTTTGAAGTAACAATTGGTCATCTAGTTCATTCCGGGAGGGGGACGTGGCCGATTTCTTCATTGAACATAGCCACATGCTGGCTTTGAAACCCATTAGCAGTCCGAACTCGGGTTTTAGGCCAGGCCAGTTGGGCGCTCTTCATTCTGTGGCGGCCCACTTTTCGGTCTACGACGAGCCGGCCATAGTGTCTTTGCCGACTGGATATGGGAAGACTGCCGTGATCATGGCGCTTCCTTTTTTGTTGGGCTCAAACCGTGTGCTGGTGGTGGAACCCACGGATGTGCTGAGACGACAGACCTCGGCTCACTTCGGCGAACTGTCGACGCTACGCAAGCTCAAGGTCTTACCGGCGGAGGCAGAAAATCCTCATGTACATCCACAGAAGGGCAGGCCATTAAGCGCCGATGAATGGCTTGCCCTTCGAACTTTCGATGTGGTCGTGTCCACGCCAGCGAGCACATCGCCGGTCCTGGAGCCCGTAAGCCCCGCAGACCTATTCGATTTGATTATCTTTGACGAGGCGCACCATGCTCCAGCAGACACTTGGAGTGCGTATCTCGGTCACTACTCCCGCGCCAAGTTTGTCTTCTTGACGGCTACTCCATTCAGGCGCGATAAAAAGCCAATTCCGGGCCGTCTGGCATATAGCTATCCAGTTTCCAAGGCGTCTCGCGAACAAGCGTTTGGGAGCGTCTCCTTTCGTCCAGCGCCTGTGCATAACGATCACGATGAGGACGAGGTGGACCTCGCCATCGCAAGGGTGGCGATTGCACAGCTGCGGGAAGATCAGGCGCAAGGATTCGACCATCGACTGTTCGCGCGAGCATCCTCGATATCCGCTGCTAGGAAGCTAACGGGGATTTACGCCGGGCTTGGGGTGAGGGTAGAAGCGATCGACAGCGGAATTTCCAAACGGAGGCAGGAGCAACTGGAGGTCTCCTTGCTCCGGGGGGAGCTGGAAGGAATAGTCTGCGTTGACATGTTCGGGGAGGGCTATGACTTTCCAAAGCTGAAGATCGCAGCACTCCATGCGCCGCACCGCTCCCTAGTTCCAACGATACAGTTCATAGGGCGGTTCGCGCGAACAAACGATGAACGGACGGGCAACGCTACTTTAGTGTCGACTGTGAGTCGTCTGCAAGATGCCACCGCAAGGCTCTTTCAAGAGGGAGTGGACATCGCTTCCCTTATCGACGAAGAGGCGAGGCGTCAGCTCGCCGAAGGGGCTGCCGATGAATCAATCTTGGAGATCTTGAAGCCGAAGAGGCAGACAGTCTCGGACTACGACGCCGTGTCGCCAATGTCATTTGAGCTATATGCCCATGCTCGAATCTTTCAGTGCGACGTGGCCCCGGACTTCACTTTGTTTGAGGCATTGATAGGGCGAAGGCTTCACTTGGCTAAGCAGTGGATCTCGGATGATGGATTGATCACACTGCTTTTGACCGTCGACAATGAGCCGCCGAACTGGGCGACTGCTGACGTGCTTGTAAATGTACGACACGACGTTTTCCTGCTGGCCTACAACGCTGCTACACGATTGTGCTTCATCGGCTCCACTCGTAGAACAGATCGCTTATATATCGCACTAATGCAGGTCGTGGCCAAGGATCACCATAGACCTTTGAGCTTCGAGGAGACCATCCGTGCGCGCGCCGGCCTTACGGATATGCGCTTCTACGCTGTTGGCTTGCGTAATACGGCCATAAATTCGCAAGCAGAATCCTATCGCATGCTAACTGGACCTCGTGCTGAGCGAGCGGTCACGCCGGGCGATGGGCGCGCCTACGTACAAGGACATTACTTTGGTAGTGGATTGGAAGATGGCGAGCGTGAAACCATCGGAGCAAGCAGTAACTCGCGTATATGGAGCAATCAACGTCTCTCCGTATCGCAATACCTTGACTGGATATCGAAGCTGAACAATCGCTTGAATGGCGACGAAACGCTGGCAGAGTCTCAGCTAGATCTCGTCCAGCATTCGCAGACGTTGCGGCGAATCCCAGATGTTGTCATTGGTGGAAGCTGGTCGCGCAATGCCTACAAGCAGGCGCACCGGTTGAGATATCGACGTGTTGGACAGCAGCAGTGGCTCTATCGCCAAATCACTGATCTAGAGCTCTCGTCATTCGCTTCAGGACCTGATGGCCTGGATTTCGAAATCGTCTCGGACTCAGATGCGGTGCCCTACCGCATGTCTTTAGCCGGGGGCGCATTGTTTCGACAGCACGGCGCTGGTTGGGAAGTCGAAATATCTAGCACGCACGATGACTGGTTGGATTTTGACCAGTGGCTTTCTATGCACCCTCCAATCTTTTACGCAGCCGACAAGTCATCGTTCGAAGGGATGAACTGCTACCCGCCTCCGAAGCTGGCCAGCAATCGGCTTCTTGATGAGGACGTCGAGAACCCTGGGTGGGATGGCTGTGAGATCGGTAGAGAGTTTGACGCCGATAATCCCGAACGAATGACCGTCCACAGACATTTGGAATTGTGGATCAGGGCGAAGGAAAATCTCGAGGTCCTCGTTTATGACCACAGGACTGGGGAGGCCGCCGACTACATCGCGGTCACACGAGAAGAAGACGACAGAGTCCTCGTCAGTCTGTATCACTGCAAGGGAGCTGGGGGCGAACCGAATGGTGCCCGTGTTGACGACGTCTACGAAGTCACCTGCCAGCTACTAAAGTCAGTTGTTTATTGCGAATCCCGTGTGTTGGTCGAGCATGTGGAGCATCGGATAAATGAAAGGCGGCATAGGCGTCCGTCAGTCTTCAAGATCGGCAATCTTGCAATGTTGCAAGAGATCTTGCTGAACCGGGGCGCGGAAAAAGTCAGTTTCGCCATCTATGGCGTGCAGCCGGGGATTTCGAAAGGACAGATTGATGCCCACCTCGCTGATCTTATGGCCTTCAGTATTGACTACGTGAAAAGAGGGGGCGCGGCCGTTGGGAAGTGGTTGGTGAACGCATAGCCGAGACTTCCATCAGGTGGGGCCGCCTTTGTCACGAGAGACTTAAGGGCGTGGGCGCAACACTGAAGTGGTTTCTGAGCAAACTTGGACAACTGCTCGCAACGCGTCGAAGGTGGCCCAGATGCAACAAATGTACTGGGAAAGCTTTGCCGTGCTTCGCGGTGCCGAAGACCAGGCGGACCAGCGGCTCTCCGCTTCGCACACTGAATAAAACCTGTCGAGGAGTGCGGCGGCTGGTCCAGGTTCGGCTCTGTGGGCGATCTTATTCCGTACCGTATTGAGTTGCTCCGCAGCAACCCAGCATGCGCCCTCATTAAAGTGTCCGGCGACTGCTCTTGCCAAGCACAAGGCATTAGAGAATGTGAGCTTCGCTTCGTCAAAGTAGCGAGGGTTGGCGACTGACGAACGGGTAATGGATCGCAGTTGCTCTTCGACCAGGAGGTGTCCTTTCAGTATTGCTGTGAGTTCGTCCGCTGTTGGAGGAACGAGCCGAAAAAATCGTTCGTCATTCTCCGCAAAATCGGCTTTATGGTTGGCAGGACTCTTCGCGGGGGCGCTCGCATGAGATATAGGGGCGCGACGAGGTTAGCGCGCAGTAGAGGGGAGGAGCAATCTCGGCTTTGGCAGGGACTACCTTATCTCTTGCTAGGCGGAATTCACCAGCCCGAACTTTCAGCTGATGTCTGTGGTCTCGGCTCCGAACGAGGTACGGTCGTACCTGGGAAAGTTGCGTACCGTACATTCCTTCATGTAGGTACGGTAACGAGGCGAATCGATCTCCTCTTGCCCAGCGGCGGCTTTTGGTCGGCAAATGCCTATGAGGCCCGCCATTCTTTGTGGCGTGGGGGGGTGATGATGGGAAGCGGAATCGACGTTGCGGCAGCACCTGACGGCCCGGACGCACTCGACCCGGCGCCGCGCCGTCTTGCTGTCGAAATTCATCCAACTTGGGATTTACGTCATCCAGTTTGGGAATCGAGAATTTTCGATATACAAGCACTGGCGCGGCTTCCGGCCAGGTTTTCCTTCTGAAGGTCTGATTTCCCGGTGCGATTGCAGGGGGGGGGAGCCCCCTACCCCTGTGGGTCTCGGCCGGCGTGAAGCCACGGCTATTGATTTGACGGTGATGCCGTCCCCTCGCATGCTGAATGTCGACAGCTCAGCAGGGTGCCCCAGCCCGCTATGGGTTGCTCGAGAGCCGGAATCTCTTACGGCTTCACCGAGGTAATGGCACAGAGAGATTGCGTGACTTGCCGATCCGGTGAAGATCCGTCAGTCGGCGGAGTAAGAACCATCTGCACCCCGCCTTTAACACTGTTCACGGTATACGGTCTATGACGCAACCCGCGCACTTGCAGCGAAGTCGTGCTAGCTTGCTCACGATGATTCTGCATGATGGAGTTGGAGTTGGAGTTGAGCCGGTCCGGTGGACGGTTTCCGGTTTGATTCTCAAACCATTTGAGGTGCCCCGTCAGCATACTGTGGGTCATGCTCGGGAGCATTGAATCGGGTCTGCTGGCTCCTTTCAAAGTTCAGGGGTGAGAGGTAGCCCAGGCCGCTGTGGCGGCGCCTGGGGTTGTACCAACCTTCAATCCAGGTGAAGACGGCCATGCGGGCCTGCGCCTTGGACTCGAAGCTGTTGCGCTCGATGAGTTCTGCCTCCAGGCTGGCGAAGAAGCTCTCGGCCATCGCGTTGTCATAGGCATCGCCCACGGTTCCCATTGAAGGGCGAACGCCCATTTGACGACAGCGCTCGCCGAAGGTCAGGCTGGTGTACTGGCTGCCCTGGTCGCTGTGATGGATGACGCCTTGCGGCTTGCGCTGGGTCAGCGCCATGTTGAGCGCCGAGAGCACCAGCTCGGCCGTCATGCGCTCGCCCATGGACCAACCTACCACACGCCGGCTCCACACGTCGATGACCACCGCCAGGTACAGGAACCCTGTCCAGGTGGGCACGTAGGTCATGTCGGCCACCCAGAGCTGATTGGGGCCACTGGCCCGGAACTGGCGCTTGACCAGGTTGTGGGCCGGCGAGTCGCGTTTGTCGCGCCGCGTGGTCACCGTGAAGCCCCGGCGGCGGCTGATGCCCCGGATGCCCGCTGTGCGCATGAGGCGTGCGACGCGCTGGCGGCTGATGCACACGCCTTGCTCGACGAGCTCGGCCCGCACACGTGGCATGCCATAGGACTCGTAGGAGTCCTTGTGAATCTGGCGGATGCGCTCGGTCATCACCGCGTTGGTGATGCTGCGTTGGGAAGGAGCGAAGGAGCGCGTTCGCGCCAGGCGTAGAAGCCGCTGGCAGAGACGCCCAGAACACGGCACATGGTGCACACGGGGAAGTCGGCCTGGTTCGCCATCACGAGTCCGAAGACTTCGTTGAAGTCGCATCGCTGCGACCGGCAAACCAGGCCGTAGCCTTTGCCAGGATGTCGCGCTCTTGCTGCAATTGGCGAACCTGGCGGCGCAGCCGGCTGAGCTCCTCGCGCTCAGCCGTGCTCAAGCCTTCCTTACCGGGCAACGGCTTGCCACTGTCGATGGCGGCCTGGCCGACCCAGTTGGTGATGGACTGCGCGGTGACGTTGAACTCGCGGGCGAGTTCGGCTGGCGTGCGCCCGGCACGCACCAGCTCGACCATCTGCTGTCTGAACTCCGCCGGGTACGGCGGTTTGACCTTGGACATTTGCGGCTCCTTGAACACAAAGAATGATGTGTCCACGATACCGGGTCAACTCCAAACAGCCTGCTTTCAAATCGTTTTGGCGGGCCGCGTTCAGGCGCTGCGTTGGCGGTTTTGGTTCAGGCCTGCGGCCTTGAATGCCTCGAATAGCGTGGCTCCGTGGGATGAGAGCGTCACGTCGGTGCGCCGCAATAGGCCTATTGGCTCATCGGTTCCGCCAACCGGCATGGGAACCCGCACCAGTTCACCGCTGGCGACATAGCTGTCGACCAGGCTGGCAGGAACGAACCAGATTGCTTCATTCTGCAGCGTGAGTTGAAGATTCAGCGAGACCGACAGGCTGCAGATTCTTGCCGCGCTCTCGGGCACGCCGAATGCGGCTAAGACGCTATCCGCCGACTGGCGGATGAGGGTGCCCGCGGTCGGCAAAAGGAGGTCATAGGAACCAAGCGTGCTTGCTGTGATGGCGCCCCGGAGGATGGGATGTTCCGCGCGGACGACGATCGTGAGCGGTTCGCGAAAGAGGTGCTCGAAGCTCATTCCCGTCATGGATGATGGCTCGCCCAACCGGCCAACGACGAAATCGACCTCAGCCGCTTTGAGGCTGCGCAGCAGTTCCAAGTTGGGTCCCGTGTGGACGTCAATGCTCACGGTCGCAAATTCCCGCCGGAATTCCGCCAATGCCGCTGGGAACAACACCTGGGCAAGGGTGGGAAGAATGCCGACCCGCACGACGGAAGGAGGTGCTTGATTTCCGCCCCGGAGTTTTTGCACACCTTCCTGTAGAGCCGACAGGGCTGCGTTGGCATAAGGCGCGAACATCCGGCCGTGATCGGTGAGTTCCGCTCCTTTACGTCCGCGCTCGAACAGGCGAGCGCCGGTCGCCGACTCCAACTCCGCCAGGGTTTTGGAAACCGCAGGCTGAGTGATGGCAAGCGCTTCACTCGCTTTTTGCAGGCTGCGAAGTTGGGCGACCGCGATAAAGCATTGAAGATGCCGTAGTTTGATGCGATTCCCGTGTATGTCGATATCCATAACTTTTTCGGCATCTTGTAGATATAAAAGATCACTATATATAACTTTCTGGCGTGGTTAAAGTCGTCCTATTCCACCTACGACCGGGGTCTACTTTGAGCCACGAAGACGCTATCCTCCTTACGCCTCGCGATTGGCAGGCAAATCCGCCCTACAGTCATCCGCCGTACAAGTCCTCTGTATTGCGCAGTCCGTCGCTGCCCTTGGTGCCTCTGAAGGGCGCGCTGGGTAATCGGCTTGCGCCCGTGTACGGCAGCGAGCAGCTGGGGAGTTTGGATAACGACCTGACCCTAAACGCGGTCAAGAACGGAGCCCCCCTCGGCGAGCGCATCATCGTGACGGGCCGGGTGCTGGATGAGTCAGGCAGGCCCGTTCGCCATACGCTGGTGGAAATCTGGCAGGCCAATGCGGCGGGCCGGTATGTTCACAAGGGCGATCAGCATGACGCGCCGCTCGACCCCAATTTTCTTGGGGCGGGGCGCTGTATTACGGATGATCAGGGGCGCTATCGCTTCGTCACAATCAAACCGGGTGCGTACCCGTGGGGCAACCATAGCAATGCGTGGCGTCCGAATCACATTCATTTTTCGCTCTTTGGCCAGTACTTCGGGGCGCGGCTTGTGACGCAGATGTACTTTCCGGGCGACCCGTTGCTCGCGTTGGACCCCATCTTCCAGGGCGTGCCCGAACAGGCCCGCGACCGCCTCGTGGCGCGGTTCTCTCTTGCCGCGACCCAGGAAGGTGTGGCTCTCGGCTACGAATTCGATATCGTGCTGCGCGGCGCGCGCCAGACCCCCACGGAATAACCATGAGCCAACTAAAGCAGACTCCCTCCCAAACGGTCGGCCCGTTCTTCGCATATGGCCTCTGTCCGGAGCAATACAACTTTGATTTGAAAAGCCTGTTCACCGCCAATGCGGCCGAACCCGGCGTGGCGGGCGAGCACATCATCATCACGGGCACGGTCTACGACGGCAGCGGAGCCGCGGTGGGCGACGCCATCGTCGAGTCCCTGCAGGCCGACGCCTCGGGGCAATACGTTGCCAGCCACGATGACGCGATCGCTCGCGGATTCAAAGGCTTCTGCCGTGTCGGAACAGGCACGGAGGAGGGCAATAGGTTCGTGATTCGTACGATCAAGCCAGGACCAGTTGCCACTGGTTCGGCTCCCCACATTGATGTGATCCTTCACATGCGCGGCATGTTGATGCACGCCTTCACCCGGCTCTATTTCGAGGATGAGCCGGCGGCCAATGAGAGCGACCCTGTCCTGAACGTTGTTCCCGCAGCCCGCCGCCGAACGCTCATCGCCAAGCAGGTCGCCGGCTCGGGGGTGAAGCAGTATCGCTTCGACATCCACCTGCAAGGTCCGGACGAAACGGTCTTCTTTGACTGCTGAAGGAGCGCCGATGGGTACGCTGACAGATCTGCTGCGCGGTCATCCCGCCATGAACCATGTCTGGTCTGAAGCCGGGACCCTTCAGGCCATGCTCGATGTCGAAGCGGCGTTGGCCCGTAGCTGTGCAGAGCATGGCGTCATTCCTCAAGACGCGGTGGCGCCCATCGTTGCCGCATGCCGTGCCGATCTGTTCGATATCGATGCCCTCAAGAACGAGGCATCGGCCGGCGGAAACCTGGCCATTCCGCTTGTTCGGGAGCTCACGGCAAAAGTGAAGCGCGCGGACATCCGGGCGGCGGGATTTGTGCACTGGGGCGCGACGAGCCAGGACGTCATCGACACCGGCCTGGTACTGCAACTGCGTTCCTCTCTGGTGATCCTTGAGCGGCAGATCAACCGCCTTGCGTCCAGCCTGGCCGCGCGGGCGAGCGAGCACCGTACCACGCCGACGGTCGGCAGGACGTGGTTGCAGCAGGCCCTGCCGATGACCTTCGGACTGAAATTCGCGCAGTATCTCGATGCCGTGGCCCGTCTGCAGGATGACCTCACGAGGCATCAAGAGAACGTGGCGGTGCTGCAGTTTGGGGGAGCCGCTGGCACTTTGGCCAGCCTGGGTGACCAGGCATCGGCTGTCTCCCGGTCCCTCGCGCGTCACCTTGGACTGAACCTGCCCGACATCCCTTGGCATACGCAACGAGACAGACTCGTATCCGTGGCGGCATGGATGGGCATGTTGACGGGAGCATGCGCGAAGATGGCGCGCGACATGAGCTTGCTGGCCCAGACCGAAGTCGGCGAAATCGCGGAAGCCAGTGCAAAGGGCAAGGGAGGCTCCTCGACCATGCCGCACAAACGCAATCCGGTCGGTTGCGCCGTCGTGCTCAGCGCTGGAGTGAAGGCGCCACACTTGGTGGCGACTCTATTCAGCGGCATGGTCCAGGAGCACGAAAGGGCGCTTGGCGGTTGGCAAGCAGAGTGGGACGTCTTGCCGGAGCTCGCAGTGGTCACTGGCGGTGCCGTGGCGACGACTGCCGACATCATGTCGGGGTTGGAGGTGCACACAGACCGGATGCTGCAAAACCTGAACATTACGCGGGGCCTGATCCAGGCGGAAGCCGTCATGCTGGCACTAGGTATGCACATCGGGCGCCTTCCTGCGCACGAGGTGGTCGAGAGGGCATCGCGCCTGGCGGTCGCGTCAAATCTTCCCTTGCTGGAGGTTCTCTCGCGGGACGCCGCGGTAACGGACTATCTGTCCCCTGCGAGGCTCGCCGAGCTGTTGAGCCCGCTCAACTATTGCGGCCAGTCGACCGTCTATGTGGATGCTGTTCTTGCCAAGTACCACAGGCGACCGAGCGGTCCGGTTGCGCGCGGCGACGCGGCGAATGAAACGGAGGAAGACAATGAACGAGCATGACCGCTATGAGGCAGGATTGGAAGTCCGGTCCAAGGTGCTCGGAGAAGCGCACGTGCAGCGTTCCTTAAGCAACCGCACCGCATTGAGCACAGAGTTCCAGGACCTCATCACGCGCTACGCATGGGGAGAGATCTGGACGCGCGACGGCTTGCCCAGGCATACGCGCAGTCTCATCACCATAGGCCTGATGGTTGCCCTGAACCGCCAGGAGGAACTTGCGCTGCACCTCAAAGCAGCGAAGAACAATGGCGTATCTCCCGAAGAGATAAAAGAGGTGCTACTTCAGACGGCCATCTACTGCGGAGTACCTGCAGCAAACTCGGCCTTTCATCTCTTCGACAGCCTGTTCGCATCCGAGTAGCCCCGGCGTGAGAGGCGCGCCTTGTATCCCTGCAATGGATCGCGGGGATGCTGGCGCTTGTTCGCCCGAAAGCGGCGCGGCATCTTGTTCTCAGGGAAAACGCGAACGGAAAAAAAGCATTAGCTGATTGAACAATGCTTAGGTCTCTAATATTATTTTGAAATGCGCCCGGTTGGTGTCAGACCGCAAGAAACGTCGACATTCACCCTCACGAGAAGGCGCGGATCCAACGGAGACAATCATGTTCAATAGTTTCTCGAAGCGCATTCCGTCCTGTCACTTTGCGCGGCGAAGGTTTGCGATCGCCGCTGTCTTGTCCGCGCTGACATGGTCGGCGAATGCCCTTGCAGAAGATGCAGCGAAGTTTCCCTCTCATTCGATCCGCTTCATCGTTCCCTACGCCGCAGGCGGACTTCCCGACACGGTTGCGCGCGTTGTCGCTCAACGCGTAAGCCAGAACCTCGGGCAGCCTGTCGTGGTTGAAAACAAGCCGGGCGCAAATGGTGTGATAGCCGCGCAGACGCTCACGAGCAGTCCGCGCGATGGGTATACGTATCTCGTGACCGATGGATCGATGATGTCCATCAATCCGGCACTCTACAAAGATCTTTCATATGACCCCAAGCGGGATTTCGTTCCCGTCTCGCTGATCGCCACTTCTCCGTTGTTTCTCGCGGCTAACAGCCAGAGCAACATCAATACGCTCCAGGAGTTCGTCGAGCGCGCGAAGCGTGATGGCGCGAAGATGAACTATGGCTCTTCCGGCGTGGGAAGCTCGCACCACCTCACGATGGAAGCGTTGAACGTCGCGCTCCACTCCAAGATCACCCATGTGCCCTTCCGCGGCTCGGGGCAGTCCGTTCCCGCAATGATCGGGGGCCAGGTCGACGTCGTGTTCGCGGCGCTGCCGTCCCTATCCGGCTTCGCGGAAAAGGGACAGGCCAAGATCCTGGCGACCAATAGCGGCCAGCGTTCCGCACTTGCCCCGAACATTCCCGCTATCGCGGAGATCGTTCCCGGTTTCGACTTTGCCGTCACCGTGGGCGCTTTGGGCGCGTCCGGAATTCCCCCGTACGCCGTCAAGCGCATGAGCGAGGAAATCGCGAAAGCAGTCAAGGACCCTGCCGTGGTGAAGCAGTTCAACACCCTAGGCATTGAATCCGTGGGCGGTACGCCTGAAGCGTATCGGGACGCGATCGAGGCTGAAGGCAAGCGCTACGAAAGTGCGATTAAGGATGCCGGGATCAAGGCCAATTGAACCGTCGCCGTATCAAGTTGGAAATCCAGCATTGAAAAAATACTTAGATCTCTAATATAATTGATTTGCCAGACGCCGCATGCGTGTGCTGAGAGATCTGAGGATGAGGAGGATGTATGTTGACGAATAAAGAAAACGAGCTGCTCTGTCGCGTTGAAGGTGACGCGCCGATGGGGCAGTTGATGCGCAATTTCTGGATACCTATTTGCCTGAGCGAAGAGGTGAGCGAACCCGACGGAGATCCCGTCCATGCGCGGATCCTGGGCGAAGATCTAGTCGTTTTTCGTGATACCGAGGGACGGGTCGGCGTGATGGACGAGTACTGTCCGCATCGGAGGGTGTCGCTCGTTTACGGCAGAAACGAAGACTGTGGGCTGCGTTGCCTCTATCACGGCTGGAAAATGGATGTCGAGGGAACCGTCATAGAGATGGTCTCGGAGCCGGCAGCCAGCACCATGGCCGAGAAGGTGAAGCACAAGGCGTACAAGGTCCAAGAATGGGCGGGGCTGATCTGGGCGTTCATGGGAGACCAAACCCGCATCCCAGCGTTCGTGCCTCCGCCCTGGGCGCCGGAGAAGTCCGCGAAAGTCAGCATCGCGAAGGTCCTGATCCCGTGCAACTGGGCTCAGATCCTGGAAGGCGCTATTGACTCGGCCCATAGCTCCAGTCTGCATTCTTCGGACTTCGTGCCAGCACGCGTGGGGGGGGCGGAGGCAACCGAAAAGAATTGGTTGAGGCCGTCGACGGACAAGGCCCCGCGCATGCAGGTCCATCGTACCGACTATGGCTTCCGCTACGCGGCCATCCGACGCCCCATTACGAATGCCGCACAGACCGACTATGTCCGATCGACGGTTTTCGTAGCTCCCGGCACCGTGTTGATTCCGCCAAACAATCTGTACAACGTGGCGAACGTCAACGTGCCGATGGATGACACCAATTCGGTCTTCTACTTCATCGCGTGGGGGGACCGCGCCACGACACCAGACACCGAAACCTGGCGCAAATTCCTTGGCACCAGTATCGGCTCGGATCTTGACGATAAGTACCGCCCGCTGCGTAACGTGGACAACCGGTTCTGGCAGGATCGCCAAGCGATGAAGGCAGGTAACTTTACGGGTATCAAGGGCTTTCCGAACCAGGACATCGCAATGTGGGTAACGATGGGTCCGATCGCCGATCGCTCTAACGATCGCCTCGGGGCCAGTGACTTGGCTATCGTCGAGTTCCGTCGCCAGATGCTTGAGGCGGTCGAGGAATTTTCCCGAGGGCAGGCCGCAATCGGCACTGGCGACAAGCAGGTTCTACCCAGCGTATGTTCATTCCAAGCCATTGTTCCTAAGACCGTCGACTGGCGGGATTTCGAAGCGAAGCCTGTGTATGGCGTCGGTTCTGGACCGCAGCTCGAAAGCAACTACGAAACTACCGCTTAGGGGCAACAGTGCATGTCTAAACTTCAATTGTCTATCGCAATGGGCGACTACGATCGCAATCGCGCCTTGTATGACGGGGCCGTACAGATCGATGGCGTCAATCCGGTGTATGCGCTGTTGAACCCGGAAGAAATGTTCTTCCGTGCATTCCGCTTCCAGGATTTCGATGTCAGTGAGCTGTCGTTTTCCAGCTACCTGGTCAAGCATGCGGCCGGGCAATGCCCGTACATCGCCATCCCGGTGTTCCTGTCTCGCGCATTCAGGCACACCTCAATCTATGTCCGTAAGGACAGAATTCGCCGCCCTGAAGATCTCAAGGGCAAGCGCATCGGGATCCCGGAGTATCAGCTGACCGCGAATGTTTGGGCCCGCGCCATCCTGGAAGAAGACTATGGGGTGAAGCCGTCGGACGTGACCTGGGTACGGGGCGGTATCGACCAGCCCGGCCGGCCCGAAAAGATCAAGTTGAAGCTGCCGGCCAGCGTGAAGATGATCGATGCGCCCGCCGATACGACCATCTCAGACATGTTGGACCGAGGAGATATCGATGGCTTCATGGCGCCGCGCGCCCCGTCGGGTAATGCCCGATTCAATCCCAATATCGGTTGGCTGTTCGACGACCCGACCGAGACCGCAAAAGGCTACTACCGGCGAACCGGAGTTTTTCCGATCATGCACGTCGTGGGCGTGAGAAAAACGCTGGTGGAACAGCACCCCTGGCTGCCAAGCACGCTCTTGAAGGCCTTCGAACAGTCCAAGCTTGCTGCGCTGGAAAAGCTGTCCGACACCTCGGCCACCAAGGTGACCTTGCCGTTCGTGGAGGAGCAACTGAAGGCGGCAAGAGACACATTGGGAGCGGATTATTGGGCCTATGGCGTTGAAAAGAGCTTACCCACGCTGGAGGCATTTACTCGGCATCATCACGCGCAGGGGCTCTCGGAGCGTCAGGTTGGTGTCTCGGAACTGTTCCATCCCAGCACGTACGAGTCCTACAAGATATGAAGGCGGGCGGGAGGCAATGCTTCCCTGCTCAAGGAGGCAATCATGGCAGATCCCACGACCGATAATGCGACATTGATGTCGCTGAAAATTCTTGCTACGCACCAGGCCGCAAAAGGCATACGTTCATTCGAACTCGGACGCGAAGATGGAACCGGCCTACCAGAATTTTCGGCGGGTTCGCATATCAAAATTCAAGTCCCCAACGGAGAGTGGCGGAAATATTCGTTGTGTAACGATCCCTCCGAACGCCAGCGCTATGTCATTACCGTGAAGCGAGAGGCGCAGGGTAGAGGAGGGTCGGTCAGCATGGTCGATGAGGCGAAAGAGGGCGATACCGTTTTGGTCGCGCCGCCCGATAACGCCTTTCCTTTGGTCGACAATCCGGGATCGCTGACGTTCATTGCCGGGGGCATAGGAATCACGCCCATCTTGTCAATGATCCGATCCTTCGGCGAGCTCCCTCCCGCGCCTTGGAAGCTGTACTACTTGAGCCAAGCTGCGGAGACAACGGCGTTCCTCGGGGAGTTGGGCTCGGACCGGTACCGTTCGAATGTCAAGATACACCACGACCTCGGCAATCCGGACGCCTGCTTCGACCTATGGCCAATCCTCGAGAAGCCGAACCGAGGGCACGTATATTGCTGCGGGCCGAGGGGTCTGATGGAAGCCGTGCGCGATATGTCGGGTCATTGGTCGCCCAAGCGGATCCATTTTGAGAGTTTCTTAGAGGGCGGGGGAAAGCGGCCTGAAGACAAGCCGTTCTTGGTGGATCTCGCCAAGTCGAACAAAACTCTTGAAGTGCCCGTGGGCAAGTCGATACTGTCGGTATTGCAGGCTGCGGACGTGCGTGTCGGCTATTCGTGCGAAAGCGGGACGTGCGGGTCCTGTCGGACGCGGATGCTCGAAGGAACGGCAGACCATCGCGATATGGTGTTGCTTCCAGAAGAGCAAGAGTCCCAGATCATGGTTTGCGTTTCCCGAGCCACGTGCGAAAAGCTGGTCCTCGATCTGTAGCCGAACCCCCAATCATGAAAAACGGAAAATTGCGTATCGGCGTGGTCGGCCTGGGGCGGGCGTTTTCGTTGATGCTTCCCACGTTCCTTGCGGATTCCCGGGTCGAACTCGTCGCAGGGTGCGACCCGCGCGCGGCGGCCAGGGATCAGTTCAGCCGAGATTTCTCCCGGCCTGCCTACGAGGCGGTGGAAGCGCTGGCCGCTGACCCCAAGGTCGAAGTCATATACATCGCCAGCCCGCATCAGTTTCACGCGCGGCATACACAGATTGCCGCCGATCATGGAAAGCATGTCCTGGTGGAAAAGCCGATGGCGCTAAGCCTGGCCGAATGTGATGCCATGATCGACGCCTGCGCGCGGGCCGGCGTCCATCTGCTCATCGGTCACTGCCACAGCTTTGACACGCCTTATCTGAGAGCGCGGGAACTGGTGCAATCAGGGAGATTCGGCGCCGTCCGCATGATCCATGCCCTGAACTTCACGGACTATATCTGTCGGCCGCGCAGGCCGGAGGAACTACGGACGGAACAGGGAGGCGGGGCAGTGTTCAGCCAGGCCGCGCACCAGGTCGACATTGTGCGGTTGTTGGCGTGCCAGGAGCCTGAGCGCGTGCGCAGCGCCCTGGGTAACTGGGACGAAAGCCGCCCAACGGAAGGGGCCTACAGCGCGTTGATGTGGTTTCACGGCGGTGCATACGCGGCATTGAATTACAACGGGTATGGCCATTTCGACTCCGATGAATGGATGGGGTGGACCGGCGAAATGGGGTTGCCCAAGTCGTCGGAAGACTATGGCGCGGCCCGGCGGCGGTTGAAGTCAATTGCAGGCCCCGCGGAGGAGTCCGCGCTCAAAAATGCGGGCACATATGGCGGGAGCGCCTATACGCCGCCCAACCGGCAGGCGCCCAGCGTGGCGCGCCATCAACACTTCGGACCCTTCGTCGTGTCGTGCGATAAAGCGGATCTTCGGCCGCTTCCGGATGGTATCTACGTCTACGAAGACGACAAGAAATACCTCATCGACATCGAGCCTCCCCTGGTTCCAAGAGCCGAGGTCATCGACGAACTCTATGCCGCCGTTCATGCCGGGCAGCCATGCTTGCACGGAGGGGAATGGGCCCGGCGCACGCTGGAGATCTGCCTTGCCATGATCGAGTCGTCCCGAGTGTCGAGAGATGTCGTCTTATCCGGGGTTATGCGCGACGTTTGATCTGTGACAGCCGGCTTAAGACCGTTTCGGGTATCATTTTTAGCCATCTAAGTACACGAAACTTCTTATAGCCAATGACTTCGAAAGAAACCAGGACAGTCCTTGACCACTGGCGCGAGGCTGTTCCAGACGATAGGCTTGCACACCTGATTAAGGATGCCACGCGCGCTCTTGTCCGGGGCCTGCAAGTCCGCTTGTCAGACTACAACGTGTCGTTCGGTCACTGGACCTTCCTGCGAATCCTCTGGGAGGAGGATGGCCTGACTCAGCGGGAGCTGAGTGAGCAGGCTGGGGTAATGGAACCAACAACGTTCTCCGCGATGAAGGCGATGGAGTCGCTCGGTTATGTCGAACGTAAACATCTGCCGGGGAACAACAAGAACATCCATATCTTCCTGACGCGAAACGGCCGCGCGCTCAAGAAGAAGCTGGTACCGCTTGCGGAAGAAATCAACGCGATCGGCACACGCGGCCTGACCGAGGTCGAAATAAAGACCACGCGCAAAGTGCTACTCGCAATCATTACCAACCTGGCGGAAGACGAAGCCGCCCTCGAGAACGCCGAGCGCAAGGTACCCTCGACCCGGGAGCTGTCCCGCCGGATATCATCGGCCGAGTGAGCCGCCGCTAATCGATCCACGCGCCCAGGCAAGGTGTTTGGGCTGGATTGATCTCGTCCAGCCCGAGTGCTGCGGCGTGCATCGCTGTTGCAATAAAGTTAGATCTCTAATATTCTCGTTCATGGTCAACCCAGCGCCGCTTGGCGTTCCTGGTGTTGGCGCAAACAATGGATGAGACAAAAATGGACTTGCTGTCCCAGGTGCCGTGGACTTTCGCAGGGATCCCAGAGCTTGCGCTTCTGGGATTTGCCGGACTTGCTTTTTTTGGGGCAGGCGTCGTCAAGGGAACCCTGGGGGTAGGGCTGCCGCTCGTCGCGGTGCCGCTATTGTCGCTAGTGCTGCCGCCGCCCACAGCGATCAGCCTGCTGGTGGTTCCCGTGCTCATCTCCAATCTTTGGCAGGCGTGGCAGGCCGACAAGCCAGTAGGGTATGCCATGCGTTTCAAATGGCTGTCGCTGAGCCTGCTGGTGAGCACGGTGGTATCCGTCCGGTTGTCGCTCGCGCTTCCCACCGAGGTCTTGAGTGTGCTTGTGGCCGCGTCGGTCATCTGTGCGGTGGTACTGATGATGTACAAGCCGCAGGGTTCGATACCGCCTGAACGGGAGCTTCCGCTTGGAATTGGGGTGGGCGTCCTGGCGGGCATGATGGGCGGACTGTCGTCCATGACAGGCCCTTTCATCATCACGTACTTGCTCGCGCTCAAGCTACCGCGGGACGAGTTCGTGGGCAGCATCAGCATCATCTACCTGTTCGGGATGATTCCGCTTTACCTTGCGCTTGCCTACTACGGTCGCCTTGGTTTGGTCGAGACGTCGATGTCGTCGCTGGCTCTTGCGCCGATGGCGCTGGGAATGATCATGGGCCGGCGAATGCGCGCGTTCCTCAGCGAAGAGGCCTTTCGACGAGTATTGCTGGGCTTCCTGGCTTCGGTGGCGGTGCTGCTGGTTTCCAAGGGGGCTTGAGCAATCCGCCCTGCGATGTCCTCGCGCGGGCTCCCCTATCTGTGGCGCTGCTTTACCGATGCAGGGGGCTGCGGCAGGCCGGCCGCAGCCTGCCAGGATATCTGCGGCTAATCGTCGTGCGACCGTGTCATGCCCGATGACATTGCCGGGCTGTATCCCGGTGTCACGTGGACATCGACGACGACGCTACCCCCGGCGCGCACGATTTCCACGGCGTTGCGCAAGACGCCCACCAATTCCGCCGGCTCGGAGACAGGGCCAAAGCCGGTAAGGCCTTGCGCGCGGGCCAGCCCTGCCAGATCAGGCGCAGGATCATCGATGCGTTGCCCGATCCACCGGTTCTCGATAGGCCGGCTGCGATCCCGCGCGACGCGTTCCTGGTGCAATTCGTCGTTGAAGAAGGATCGATTGTTGGCGACGATTATCAGTAATGGAATTCTGGCGTTGGCGGCGGTCCAGAGTGCGGACACCCCCATGAGGTAGTCGCCGTCGCCGATGATCGCGACGGGAAGCCGGCCGGAGTCCTTGAGCCCCAGCGCTGCGCCTACCGCCATGCCTGGCCCTGACCCGATTCCGCCGCCGCCGTCGTAGCCAAGATAGTCGAGCGGGTGGTCGAAGTCGCAAAGGTCGCCGGACCATCCCAGCGGCAGGCGGATCAGGCTCATGTCCAGCTCAGCGGCGGCCGCCTCGACATCGGCGGCAAGCTGAGCGATGGAAATCGTGTCCGACTTTGAAATCTGGCTGCGCGGATATGGGCGCTCGCTGGAGGAGGGCCGTTTTTCCGCTTGGGAAAAATCAGGGTTTTCGACTACCGACGCCACGAAGGTGTCAGGGTCGCACAAGAGGGTGAGATCTGTCTGGGGCAGGGCCTGGTGATCCATGGACCAGCCGTTGTGGACGTACTGATCCAAAGACACGTGGACGACGCGAGCATGGCATGCAGCGTCGCCAAAGGCCTGGCCCAGTGTCCCTGCCAGGTCGAGCCAGTCCAGGCTGATGATCAGGTCGGCTTGCCTAAGTGTCTCCGCGGCCTGGTGAGAGAGAAAGAACCCAGGGGCGGCGGCATGTGCGCCGTGCGAGGTGGGAAAGGCAGCGCCAAGTTTCAGATCGGTCAAGACCAAGGCCCCCCAGCTTTCCACGAGCCGCACGCGCTGCTCCCAGTCGGCGGTTTTTCGAGAGACTCGCCCCATGAGGACGACGGGTCGCCGCGCGGCCCGGACCCATTCCATTACTTGGCGCACGTCCCGCGCCAGCGGCCGCCCGCCCGCGGGCTGGGGGTAGCGGGTCCGGTCCAGCCGAGGCAGCCGGTCATTGACCGGCGCTTCCTGTAGCGCCGCGTCGAAGCAGACGTAGGTGGGGCCTTGCGGCGCCGTGTTCGACATCATCACCGCCCTGGCGATCGCCTCCTGCGCGGCTTTGGGCGATGCCGGCTGCGCATCCCATTTGACGAAATGACGAACCAACGCGCCCTGGTCCTGCGCAGTGTGTATCCAGTCGATCCAGGGACGGCGTTTCGCTGCGTCTACGGGGCCGGTCGCTCCCAGTACGAGGACCGGGGTGCGGTCCGCCCAGGCATTGAAGATGGCCATTGATGCGTGCATCAGGCCGACGTTGCTGTGAACAATGGCGCCGCACAGATCTCCCGTCACTTTGGCATAGCCGTGCGCCATGGCGACGCCGTGCTCCTCATGCAATACCAGTAGCATTTGCGGCTGGTGGTTGCCCAGGTGGTTCACCAGACTATCGTGCAGCCCACGAAAGCTTGCGCCCGGGTTGACGAAGAGATAGCGGATGCCGACGTCTCGAATCGCGTCGGCGATGACGTCGCTTCCCCAGCATCCACTTTCAGACGGAGAGGGCACGGGCACATCGCGACGAGGGTAGTCCTTGCTCATATCGAACTCACATTGATGATCTTGATCGGGTGCGCAGGCACGGGCGGTGCTCTGG
Organism: Achromobacter sp. GbtcB20; assembly: GCF_019091095.1. Classification (NCBI taxonomy): domain Bacteria; kingdom Pseudomonadati; phylum Pseudomonadota; class Betaproteobacteria; order Burkholderiales; family Alcaligenaceae; genus Achromobacter; species Achromobacter sp. GbtcB20. The sequence continues at coordinate 20,160 of NZ_JAGXJZ010000032.1, forward strand.
CGGAAACGCAGGAAGGCTTAGCGGCTTTCCGCCGAGATTCCCGCTTGCTTGATGACTTGGCCCCAGCGCTTGAGGTCTTGTGCCGCAAGTTCGCGAAATTCCTCGGGTGTGCTTGTCTTAGCTTCGATGCCTTGTTCGGACAGTGACTTTTGCACGCTGGGCTTCGTCAGGACCGCGCGGGTGTCTTGATTGATCTTCTGCAGAATTCCGGCGGGCGTGCCGGCAGGGGCAGCCAGACCCACCCATATGTCGCTTTCGTAGCTCGGATATCCGCTTTCGGCGATGGTGGGAACGCCCGGCAGCAAGGCTGAACGATCCTTGCTTCCGAGCGCGAGCGCCCGAAGCTTACCGGCTTGAATGTGGGGCAGGACCGAGTTCAACGGCGCAAACAGCACGTGGACCTGGCCCGCCAGAAGATCGGCGGTGGCGGGGGCCGCGCCCTTGTAGGGGATGTGCGTCATGCTTATGCCGACGACGCTGTTGAATAGTTCGGCCGAGAGGTGCTGGGGAGACCCGGCTCCCGAGGAGGCGTAATTCAATTTGCCGGGGTGCGCCTTGGCGTACGAGACGAGTTCCTGCAGCGATTTTGCCGGGACCGAGGGGTTGACGACCAACACAACGGGAACCGTCCCAAGCAAGGTGATCGGGGCAAAGTCCTTGGCCGGATCGAAATTCTGCCGGTACATGACAGGATTCACGGACATCACGTTGTTGGCGGCGATGAGCAGCGTGTACCCGTCTGCCTGAGACCTGGCGACGAATTCGGCGCCGATGTTGCCGGCGGCCCCAGGCTTGTTTTCAGCGATGACGGGCTGTTCCCAATTTGCGCTGAGCTCCTGGGCGATGACGCGGGCAAGGACGTCGTTGCTGCCGCCGGGCGTGAACGGAATGACCATTTTCACGGCCTTCTCAGGGTACTGCCCTGTGGCAGCAGCGGGCGTTGCGGCAAATGAGGCACAGAGCGCGCAGAGCACGGACGCGATAGTGATTTTCATGTCTTCCTCCTCGGCTCGCATGGAGCCTTTATGTTTTTTTCGGTCTGCGCCAATCAGGCGAAGTAACGCCCTGCCATAAAGGTTGGTGGAATCTCGTTGTTCTCTGCCGAATAGCCATCGAAAGGGCGGCCGTCCATTCCAATACGCTGCAGGACGTCCACGTCCGGCGAAACGGCCGTGCCGATTCGAAGCAGGACCAACGCTTCATCGTCGAACGCCTGGAATTTGTAGAAGCTCCCGGCGGGCAGCAGGACGCAGTCGTAACGCCGCGCCTCGTGCACCTCTCCAGCGGGTCCTTCGAACCGCGCCCCCCCCTGCAGCACAACAAACACGTGGTCTTCGTTGGGATGGGCGTGCAATTCGTTTTCGCCACCCTCGGCGTACGTCTTGAGGACGACGCTCAGCATGTCAGTGGCGCCGAGCACCTGATTGGTACGGCCCGTTGAGGGAAGCGGGGCGGTCAGATGGAAGAAGCTCGGCGTCTTTTTCTGGGCAAGCCGCAGAATTTCGGCTCGCCAGTCATCGGCGCTGTTAACGATAGGAGCGACGGGCCGGCTTCTGGTTTCTTCAGGGGTTTTCATCGACACTCTCCAGGGGTTACGCGGCCCGATGGCTGGGCACCGCCTTCAGGTAGACGTTCTTCTCCTTGGAGAAGCTCAGCAGTTCTTCAAGGCATTCCTCTCGTCCCAGGCCGGACTGCTTGTGACCGCCAAACGGGGTGCCAAGGAAGTGCTTCGACGTTTCGTTGACCCACACGTAGCCAGCCTCGACAGTCGCGATGCAGTGCTGGGCGTGCCGCAGGTCATGGGTCCAGATCGAACAGGTGAGGCCAACGGGCAGGGCGTTCACGTCCTGCAGCATCGCGTCCTCGTCTTCCCACTTGAGCACTGATAGAACCGGGCCGAAGATTTCTTCGGACGCGATGCGCATGTCCTGCTTGACGTCCACGAATACGGTGGGCTCCAGGAAGAAGCCGCCTTGAAGCCGAGGATCCGCGGGCGGCTTGCCGCCACACAGCAGACGCGCTCCTTCCTGTTTCCCAAGCTCGATGTATTGGCGGATGCGATCGTATTGCGCACGGCTGATGATGCAGCCCATGGTGGTGGCTGGGTCCGTCGGGATACCGGGGACAAACGCCTGGCAGTGGTCGATGAGGAGCCGGCTTACTTCGTCGTAGATGTCGGCGTGAATGAACGCTCGGCTCGTCGAGCCGCAGGATTGACCGCACCAGGAAAAATTCATCCCTGCGACGACCGCGGATGCGACCGTGGCAGGGTCGACGTCGGGGTATGCGATCAGCGCATTCTTTCCCCCAAGCTCCAGCAGTACGGGCTTTACGGTCTCGGCGGCGGCCCGGCCCACAGCGATCCCCGTTGCGACGCTCCCTATGACCGCAACGGCGGCAACGCGCGGGTCCGACGCCAATTCCGCTCCTACGTCCTTTCCGCCAGGTATCACATTGAATACGCCGGCGGGAAACAGGCCCTCGGACAGCTCTGCGAGTCGCAGCGCAGAAACGGGCGCCTGCTCCGGCGGCTTGATGATCAGCGAATTCCCGGCTGCGAGCGGGGCGGCTGCCTTGCCAGCGGAGAACATGAGGGGATGATTGAAGGGAATGATGCGGGCAACAATGCCCAAAGGCTCACGCACCGAAAACGAAAATTCGCCTGGCCCCATGGGCACAGAATGCCCCTTCATCTCAGTTACCAATCCGGCAAAGAAGTCAAGTTGCGATGCGGCAATTTCAACGTCCATGATCAAATCGCGCCACGGATTTCCCCCCGTCGCTGCGTCTATCAGCGCAAGTTCCTTGGCGTTCTCCCGAAGACGTTGGGCAAAGGCGCGAATCGACTTGGCGCGTTCCAGGGGGCGGATGGACTTCCAGGCCAGGAAACCGGCATGCGCGGCGGTAATCGCGCTCTCCACATCCGCGGTCGACCCTTGCGCGACGTCACAGATCTTCCCCCCTGTCGCGGGATTACGAATAACGGAGTAGCACGCGTGCGCTGGGCGATGCCACGATCCCCCGTAATAGAGATCGAAGTTCGAAGGCATCGCTGCGTTCAGGCCTGGTATTTCCTGCGCAACATTGGGTGAATCAGAGTTCATCAAGCTTCCTCTTTCAAAGACGAGCTCGTCCCTTGCCATTCCTTTTCGGGACAGGTAGGGATTCTTGTGCTGTTGAGCGCTGAGGGCTCACGATGGTCGATCCGTAACGCCGGATCTTGATGATGGACGGCAGCTAGGGAGGCCGGGCGCTGGGCGGGCACATGGGATGTCTCCTGATCGTGAGCAACGGAAAGGGCCGGCCCGTCTTTGCGGGCTTCAATCAGAATACTTAGATCGCTAATGAAAAGGATACTGGTAGATGCCCTACGGCCTTCACGTACATACCGTGGACATTTCGCTTGCGGATGCGTCACCGTTCAGGCCGGTACGACTCCCGTTTGAATCGTGGCCATGGTGTTTGCCGAGTGTCTCCCCTTTGGCCGCTGTGCGCGCCCGCGCCGGTAGGCCCGCGATCTCACCTGTGATTGGCGCGAGGGGCCCTGGTGAAGGGTGTCGCCAGGCATGTCGCGGTGGTGACTGGTGGGGCGAAAGGGATCGGGGCGGCAACCGCCCGGCGGCTGGAGTCGGGCGGCCATCATGTCTTCATCGGGGATCTGGACGGCCCGGCGGCCAGCGAGGTTGCGGCGAACCTCGCTCATGCGAGCGCGATCAGGTTTGACGCGAGTGACCCGGCCAGCATCAGGAGTTTGTTTGATGCGGTCAACGCTCAGTTTGGACGGTGCGACATCCTGGTCAACAATGCCGGCATCGCCCATCCAGGCGCTTTCGAGGACTATCCCGTGCATCGGTGGCAGCAGGTGATGGCGGTCAACCTGAATGGTCCCATGCTGGCTTGCCAAAAGGCGCTTCGCCTGATGAAACAGCGCGCCTGGGGCTGGATCGTGAACATCACGTCAATCGGTGGCGACCGGGCGAGTGTCTACCGGGCGGCCTATGGCACGCCGAAGGCCGTGTTGGGCGCCTTGACCCGGCAGATCGCCACGAGCTGGCCGGCGCAGGGATTACCGCAAGCTGTGTCGCTCCCGGGCCTATCGATACCCCCTTCAAGCGCGCGCATCATCCTGCCGATACGCGGGCGGAGTCCCTGCGCACGATTCCCGCCCGGCGCTATGGCGAAGCGGATGAGGTCGCGGAAGCGGTGGCGTTTCTGTGCGGTGAACATACGGCGTACATCACGGGTCAGACGCTCGCGGTCGATGGCGGCTTTCTGGCGGCAGGCCTGCTCAGAAGCTTGGTTGCCCGTAACGCGCACACCACCAGCGAAAACGCCGGTGACGGCTGTCTCCGGCTGGGATAGTAGAGGTGATGGCCCTCGAAACTGGGACACCAGTCCTCCAGCACCCGGACCAGCCGGCCTGATCCTGGGTAAGGCATCAGCTCATCGTCCGGCAGCAGCGGCAGGCCCAGTCCGGGCCCGGTCGCATCGATCTGGGGCTGCGTGGTGTTGACGATCAACGGCCGTCCACGCGGACGTCGACGTGTTGGCCACGGCGCTCGAAATCCCAGACTACAGGTCGCCCGAACTTCGCATCCACTGGTTAATGCAGGCTTGCTGCATGAGGCCCTGGCACCTTGGCGTGGGACGGGACGCAAAATACTCCGGCGATCCCACCGCGGCTAGGCGCAGCGGTGGGCCGCTAGGCACGGCGATCATGTCCTTGTCGGTGGTCTTGCCCATGCGCAAGCCGGCGTCGTAACGGTCGGCCACGATGTCCCGGAATCCGTAATTCTCGTCGAATTCGAGCTTTGTGCCCGGGCATCTGGCGGCACATTCGACAGCGTAACTCTCAATGACAGTTCTGCCCCTAATGTCTGCTTCTGGCCGAGGCTGTGTGGAAACTCCTCTCGCCCTAACGACCACAGCGAGTTCACCTGGATCGCAACAACTTGGGACGGTCTGGAGGTACCAGGATTCTGTGGACACCTTATTTCCGCTTGCTATGCGCAGACTCAAATTCGTTCGGACTAACTTCGCCGAGGTAGCTGTGTCGTCGCACGGAATTGTAGAAATCATCAATGTATTCCGCCAAGCTCGAACGGGCAGCGTCTCGGTCGGAGTAGATATGCCGTTTGATGTGCTCCTTCTTCAAGCTGCTAAAGAAGGACTCGGCTACAGCGTTGTCCCAACAGTTTCCCCGCCTACTCATGCTCGGTTCAAGGTGATTTACTTTGCAGAAGCGCCGCCAAACATCACTGCCGTACTGAGTGCCTTGGTCTGAATGGATCAGCGTGCCCCGAGGACGCCGACGGCCAAGTAAAGCCAACCTTGCCACGTTCGAATGTAGGTGATGTCTGTCACCCAGGCCTCGTTGGGCTTCGAAACGGTAAATTTTCGCTGCAACAGGTTGGGGATGAGCGGTGATGGCTTGGGTGCCGGAATATGTCTTGTGCGATATCCATGCAACGCCCGCAAGCCGTTCTCTCTCATGAGTCGCGCCACTTGATGCTTACTGCACGTCTCTCCGCGCTCTCGCAAGTCTTGCAGGACGCGGGGAGCGCCGTAGATGCCATGGCTAGCCGAGAAAGAGGCACGAATCAGACGGAGAAGCCGAACGTCCTCCTGTGTCCGATCAGAGATTGGATTACTTAGCCAAGCGTAATAGCCAGCACGCGCCACGCCCAAAACCCGGCACATAGCCGAAATGCTGTACTCATCGCTGTGGGCTTCAATGAACTTATACGCTCGCCTAACTTTGCTTGGCGTCTTGCTCGCAGACATAGATCATCCCCGATCGGTTCAGATACTACTCTTGTCCACAGAACCTTGGTAACTCCAGTCTTCACTTCGATCTTTCGGCGCAAGACTCCCTAAAGGCCGTTTGAGCGGCGCGGATACGATATGAAGTGCGTCATTGGACATGAAGGGAGCCCCCATCGGCAGCATCGCTTTTATCGTTTGCTGGAAGCCTAGGATGCGCATGACCCGCTTGAGGTTATAGGCCGGTACATTCAAGCTCATTTCCGTGCTCACATTGTCCAAGCGACCAGTTAGGAAGTGTGTATCGCCATCCAATGATTGAACGCGATGAACACATGTTCCACCGTGCGCCGCCGCACCTTCATCGCTTCTGGCAGTCGGTCTAGACGGCGCTGCGCCGCCTCAAACACGGCCTCATGTTCCCATCGACTGATGCGCCGATACGCGCTAGGTGTGCATCGCTCCTTCATAGCGCATTGTGGGCAGGCACTACTCCAGTAGCGCCGCAATTGAAGACCATTCTCCTCCCGCGTAACCCGGTGGCTCGCTAGCCCGCAGGGCACTGGTACTCACCGCCCTTCGCGATGTATATGAAGACCGAACGGTCGACGCGGCCTTCGGCCTTGGCATTGGAAGTCGTCGGCTTGGGCAAGATCACATCAATACCTGTCTCTGCACATGCCTTGATCTGAGGCGCGCTGTAGTAGCCACGATCGGCAATCGCACGCAGTCGCTTCTTGTCCATCGCCTCCCGCGCGGCGTGTGTCATCGATGCCAAGGAGTCCCTGTCATGTCCTCGGTTCGTCACTTCGTGCGCGACGATCAGATGGTGCTTGGCTTCGACCACCATCTGTACGTTGTAGCCGACCATCCCCGAGCCCGGCCACTGGTAGCCATCGAGCGGGCATCCGGGTCAGTCACCGACAGTTGACCGTCTGGACTATCTTTGAGCTTCTCCTTGACGTCATCCGGCGCGTGCATTTGCTTGCGCAGGAGCTCGATCTTGTCGTTGAGCCGATTGGTCCTGGCCTCGATTTCGACAGGTTGCGTTCGGTCCGCGGTGTCGAGCACCGCCAGATAGCGGTGGATGCTCTCCTCAATCTGCTGCTGACGTTTGTCTATCTGGGCAGCCGTGAAGTTCTTGTCGCGCGTGTTGACTGCCTTGAACTTGCTTCCATCAACGGCAATCACGGCTTGCCTGAATAGCTTGAGATCTCGGCATACGGCAACAAACCGCCGGCAAACGTTGCGAATGCCCGACCCATTGTCACGGCGAAAATCCGCGATGGTCTTGAAGTCTGGCGCCACACGGCCGACCAGCCACATCAGTTCGACATTGCGTTGGCACTCTCGCTCGAGTCGACGACTGGACTGGCCCCGAATTAGGTAGCCGTAGATGTAAATCTTCAGCAGCACGGCCGGGTGATACGACGGGCGCCCGGTAGCTGCTGGCGCCGCCTTCTCAAATCCCAGCGATTCCAGGTTGAGCTCGTCGAAGAATGCGTCGATTATGCGCACCGGGTTGTCGTCGGCGATGAAGTCATCCAGGCATTCCGGGATCAACGCCACCAGCTGCCGGTCCTGACCTTCGATGAATCGGGGCATGTCGACTCCCGGGATCGAGATACCAAACTCGATCTAGATCACCGTCGCGGCGTCAAAGAGTTTTCACACAGCCTCGGCCGGAAGCTGACGACTACGGTAGTCCGCTTCCGGCCGAGGCTGTTTGAAGACCTTTGCGCCAACTCGTTACGCTCAATTGCCGCGCTGGACGAATCCGCCGCCCCGGCACAACTGCACAATCTCGATAGATGCAGACCGGCCTACGTTTAAGGTTAGTTGGAGCTTCGGCGGTTCCCAAGACCAAAAAGCGCTTTTTCCCATGAAATACCAGCCCTTCGAAATGAGAAGATCGAAAGTGTTGAAGTATCAATCCGCGGTCAGCTGGCGCTCATCGATCAACTTGGACCACCGCGCCGCATCGTGCTGGATCAGCGCCTCGAGTTCCTGCGGCGTGCTCGAAACCGGAGAAAGCCCCTGCGCCTCTAGACTAGCTTTCACCTCAGGATCGTGCATGGCCTGCGCAATTCCCTGGGTAACCTTGGTGATCACCGCCGAAGGTGTGCCGGCCGCCGTGCTGAGGCCGATCCACAGCGAGGAGTCGAAGCCGGGCACGCCGGACGCGTCTACGGTAGGCAGCTCCGGCAGCAGTGAGGAGGGCTTTAGGCCACTGACTGCCAATGCCTTCAGTTGGCCGGTTTTTACGAAGGGCATCAGGCTGTTGGGAATCCCAAACATGACATCTACGCGGCCTGCAGTCAGGTCGCTGATCGCCGGCACCGCCCCTTTGTATGGCACGTGCACCATCTCGATGCCGGTCAGCGACTTGAACAACTCGGCGCTCAGATGATGCGGCGTCCCGATGCCGGCGGACGCATAACTCAACTTTCCCGGATTTGCCTTGGCATATGCGATCAGATCCTTCACAGAATTTACCGGCAATTTGGCATTGGTCGCCAGTAGGATCGGTCCAGTCGCCATTAGCGACACCGGAGCGAAATCTTTGATCGGGTCGTAGCCCACGCCGGTCTTCTTATAGATATACGGATTCATCGTCAGCAGGTTATTTGGCGTGACCAGGAACGTATAGCCGTCCGGCGCGGAACGTGCGACCTGCGCCGCGCCCAGGTTGCCGCCCGCGCCTGGCCTGTTCTCTACGATGATGGGCACCCCCCAGTACGTGGACAATTTTTGCGCGAGCACACGGCCCACCACATCGTTGCTACCGCCGGCGGTATACGGCACTACGAACTTGATGGGCCGGCTCGGATAACCCTCGTCTGCGGCGTGCGCCGCCGATGTAGGCAGACACAACCCGGCAACTAGGCCACAGAGTGCGGTGCGCAAGAATTTTCGCTTGGTGGATTGATTCATTTTTGTCTCCTTCGCTATTTTGTCGTGTTTTTGCGGAATCACCGACCCTCAGGTGGCGCCCCGCACTACATCAATGATGAGCCGGGCGTCGCCGACTGCCCCCCCCCGCCACGCGACGTGCCCGTCGGGCCGCACCAGTACGAGCTTGGCTGCGTACAGGCGCTCTACCTCCGGTTCATCCAGGATCACTCGTCGCAGCGGCACGCGCGCGCGCTGCGCCGCGGCTAGCAGAGTATGCACATCTGGAGATTTATCCCCGCCGAAATCGAGCAGCACGAACGACTCGCCGTACAGATCTAGGGTCGACCGCCCATCCTTCAGCCATGCATGAGGAGCTCGGGCTCCGGGACGTGCATTAGGTACGAAGATCCGGAAGTCGTCAGGCACGGGCGCTGTGCCATCTGGAACGCATATTGGTGACTGCTCGTACCGGTGGCCGATCTGCAGCCCCATCGACTCCCACTCGACTCGCGTTGAATCGCGCAGCCTCCGGCCCAGTGCCGCGCGGGTGCGTGCGCCCGCAGGCGTGTCGTCGCATACGGCGCTGGGATCGGGCGTGTCTTGCCAGGCGCGAAAGTTCTGCGTGGAAAAGCTGATGTTGCGCTGCGCGATCGGGCGGCGCTCGAGTTCATAGCTTCGCAGCAGATTTTGACCACCCCAGCCTTGCAGCATCCCTTGCAGCTTCCAGCCCAAGTCCAGCACCTCTTGTATGCCGGTGTTCATCCCCATTCCCCCGGTCGGCGACATAGTGTGTGCCGAATCGCCCACAAGGAATACGCGCCCGTGGCCATAACTGTCGGCCAGCATCTCGCTGCGCCGCCACGGCGTGACCGAGAGGACCTCAAACTCTATCTCGGGCGCGCCCGGGCCACCTAGCGCCCGCCGCACCCAGGACTCGGCGTCAAACGACGCCAGGTCCATCTTTTCCTCCGAACCCAGCACTGTTAGGCGCCAAATGTCAGCGCCGTCCACGACTGTGAGGTTTCCCCACATGCCGTCGGGACCGACGAACATGTAGCGCTCGGCTTGTCCCATTACGTGCCGGTCGGCCAGTGCTACAGCCCGGATGAGGATATTGACCGAATAGCTCAGCAACCGGCCCTGCAAAGCTATACCTAGTTGCTCGCGAACCTGACTGGTGGCGCCATCGCACCCGAGCACATAACGTGCGCGGAATGATTTCGTCGCGCCAGTACGCGTGTCGACTGCGACGACTGATACCGCTTCGCCGTGTTGCTCCAGGCGCAGGAAACGGTGCTCGAACAGGATGCGGGCCTCCGGACTGGCTAACGCGGCTTCGGTGAGTATGGGCTGTAGCCATAACTGGGGGCAGCGCTGCTTCTTCTCGGGTGTCTCGGGCGGCGTGGGGCTGTCGCGCATGGAAGGATATGGTTCGCGGTCCAGCAGCAGGCCATTCAGCGAAGTGCAGAACACCATCGACAGGTTGTAGTCCTCCGGAAAACCGCAGTCCCGCACCTGACGGGCGATATCCCACATGCGAAATGCCTCCATTGTGCGTATCGCCACTAGCCCGGTGCGGGGATGCTCGATCGTGCCGTCACCCTGCTCCAGCAACACTGAGTGCACACCGCGCCGCGCTAGGTCGATGCTCATGGCCAAGCCGACGGGTCCGCCGCCCACGATCAAGACCGGTACTTCCTCTATTGCTTCCGACATGACTCCTACCTTTCGATCAAAGTACGCATAGCCTGGATGTTCGCGGTGCGGCCTGGCTATGGTCAAATCAATGATCGAACGTTCCTCAATTCATGCCATGAATATCAAGAATTTCGACTTGAACCTATTGCGGGTGTTTGTGATGGTGTATCGACTGCGCAGCGTTTCGCTCGCTGCCACCGCCATCGGCCTGACTCAGCCGGCTATGAGCAATGCACTGCGCCGTTTGCGCGAACAGTGCAATGACCCCCTATTTACGCGCTCGGGCCGCGCGATGGAGCCCACCGCCCTCGCCAATAGCTTATTTGCGCCGCTTGAGACCGCTCTGACCGGCATTGAGACCTGCTTCGAGCATGTCGGCGATTTTCGTCCAGCCTCTAGCAGCCGCACGTTCCACCTGCTCATGTCCGACGTCGGCGAGATGGTGGTGCTGCCACGGCTTATGCGTGCCCTGGCGGCCGTCGCGCCGGGAGTGAGCATTGAAGCCTCGCGCATCCCCCAGGCCGACTATGCCCCGGCCTTGCGAAGCGGCCAAGCCGACCTGGCAATCGGCAACATCAGCTTCTTACATACCGGCTTCTACCAGCAGCATCTGTTCGACGACCGGTATTGCTGCATCGCGCGCAAGGGCCACCCAGGCCTGGGGGGCAGGCTCACGTTGGCGCTCTACCTCTCCCAGCAGCATGTGGTGTCCACCGCGGGCAGCACTGATGCCCTGGTGGAAGAAGCGCTGTCTGGCCGCCGGCAGCGACGCGACGTGAAGCTCACCGTCACGCACTACCACCGCTGCGCTGCTATCGTCCTGCAATCGGACTTGATCGCCACGGTGCCGGGCAACGCAGTTAAAGGCATGGAAGGGCTGGAGGCCTATCCGCTGCCCTTTAGAATGCCTAAGGCGCGCGTGCGACAGTTTTGGCATCGTCGCGCGCATACCGACGCGGCACACAAATGGCTGCGCCAGCTAATTTCCGGGCAAATCCTAGAATGAGCCAGCCGGACGCGCGCCCACGTATCGCGCGCGCGGGCGAAGCATGACGCCGGACAGCCGTTGCTCAGCTGCATGGGCCACCCAGCCGGCGGTTCGGCCGAGGCAGTGCAGATACACCGCCGCGCCCGCAGGCAGGCCTAGTACGTGCGCCAAAATCACCAATGCGGCGAACAAATTGGGGTAGGCGCCGGTTCTGCGATGCACCGCGTCGACGAATTCGAGTAGCCGCTCCCGCGTCGCCGCCGCGCCCGACAGGTCGCGCACCATCTCCAGCAGCAGCTCGGCTCGAGGGTCACGATCGTATAAGGGATGGCCGAAGCACGGCACTCCCGTGTACGCCATCGGACGGTCGGCGCACAACACCTCGGCCAAATACTGCTCCAGATCCATCATGCCGCCAGCCTGCATGGGGCCGGCCTGGGCCATCAGTGCTGAGGCCACGCAGGCGTACATGTCGACGCCGGTGGAAGAACTGATACGTGCGCAAAAGGTGGGAGCCGACAGTTCGTTGTCCACACTGAGCACCAGGGCAGCGTTGATCGCCGCAAGCAATTGGTCCGCGTCAGGCCGCCCGGCCAGGCCGAAGCCACGCAGCACGCGCCACGCCACGAATTCGTCGGCAATCACGGTAGCGTAAGCGTGGTCCGGCCCAAAGTATCCGGATATTCCGGAAAAGGCGTTGATCAGCCGCAATCCGCTCACGCGTGCATCGCCGTGGCCGCGAGCGTCGCCAGCGGCCTCCAGCGCGCTGAGTTGCAGCGCTGCCATCGCCAGGACACGGATTGGCGAAAAGGCGTCGGCCTGCTGCGGCATCGAAACCAGTTTGCCCCGCATCTCGGCCGATTCATCTTCCATGACTGGCCACGGACGATCGCGCGCCGGCGGCAGACCGCCCCACAAAAGGTCCGCCACGTATTCCAGCGAACGGCCTTCCCGGGCCAAGGTGGTGGCTGGCTGCCCGCGGTACCTCGGCCCTGCCGTGCTGATTTCGCAAATAGAAGTCTGCACTACCGGTTCGCCATAACGCAGCGACTGAGCCACTGGCGCGCCGCCGCCCTTGGCGCCGACGCGGGTACTGAGCTTCTCTAGATCGGATTTGCGATACAGGCTGGTGCGCCGTCCGGGCTCGGTCAGCGTCTTGATCAGGCCACGGCTGACATATGTGTAAAGCGATTCCTTCTTGATTCCCAACATGGCTAGGGCTTCGTCACGGCGCACATAGTCCACGTCGTTGACGCGGCGGCCGGATTCTCCGGGAGTGAGCGCGACGGCATCGTCTGAAGACTGGTGCGGCTTACCCATGGGCAGTTTCCTCTTCAAATATTGGGGTCATTGTCGCGTAATTTTATATCGATTTGATAGTCGATCTATACATTGATCGATGTCAATCATAAACTTCTCTCCACAGTATTAACTGCCCACGGAGACACCAGATGCAAACCGCTACCATCCAGCTGAGAGAGCTATCGCCCCGCTTCGAGAAAACCCGCGAGAGCCTTCTGCGTGCGCGCCATTTGCCCGGCGGCGTCTACAGTTCCGAAGAAATCTATGCGCTGGAGAAAGAGCGCATCTTCATGACACACTGGCTTTCCGTCGGCCGCGTCGAAGAAATTCCGAATGTCGGCGACTACATGACTTTCAGCGTCATGAACGAGCCCATCCTGATTTCGCGACCGGCCGAGAACGAAATCCAGGTGTGCATGAACATGTGCCTGCATCGAGGGGTGGCTGTTGCCAGTGGGTGCGGCCACGCCAAGGACTTCAGCTGTCCCTATCACGCCTGGCTATTCGACGTCGGTGGCAAGCTAATTGCCGCACCGGGCATGAAGGAATCCGAAGTCGACATGAGCGGCGCCCGGCTCAAGCCGTTGCCGGTCAAGATCTGGCGCGGCTGGATCTTCACCAATTTCGCCGAAAGTCCCATGTCATTCGAGGAATACATCGCGCCGTACGAGAAAGGACTGTGGTGGTTTCAGTCTGGCGAGTGCAAGCTCGCGGATAAGGTCGAGATCGATGTCAAATGCAATTGGAAATTTCTTGTCGAGAACCTCATCGACATCTATCACGTTGGTGTGATTCATAAAAGTACTTTTGGCGGCTTCGTTAAAGGCGAGAAGCTAAAATTTCAGCTCGAGGCCAATGGCGGCTGGCACACGCAGTACGAAGCTCGGCCGCACTCCACGAGCGGCCAGCAGGTGTTCCCCACGCTGCCGTGGGCAACCGACAAGTCGTCGGGCATCGCCTGCAAGGCAGGGATCTATCCCAATTTGAATCTATCCATGCGCTCGGACAGCCTGCGCATGTGGCACGTCTGGCCGATCTCGCCCAACGAAACACGCGTCGTCTGCTATCTGCTTTTCCCCGAAGCGGCCTTCTCCATTCCCAACTACGAGGAAGAACTGACTAAGTATCGAGCCTTTGTCAAACAAATCATCGCAGAGGACGCGGTGATGGTTGAATCGCTGCAAAACGCTTCGGGGTCAAGATTTTTCCAGCCTGGCCCGATGGCGCCGCTGGAAGAGGCGCTGCACCACATGGAAAACCATTACATCGACTTGATGACGGACGAACCACTGAAGGGGTCGCAATCATGAGCTGGATCAACGTGGCGCCGTACGCAGATATCGAAGGCGAGGAGACTTTACCCATAGAGGTCGATGGGCAGAAAATTTGCCTCTACAACCTGGACGGCAAAGTCTTCGCCACGGATAACCAATGTACCCATGGCGACGCGGCCTTGTCGGATGGCCTTATTCAGGAGGGCGGTCTGATCGAATGCCCCCTTCACGAAGGCACTTTTGATATTCGTACGGGAGAGGCGAAGGGAGCTCCCTGCACGCAGGATTTGCGTTGCCATGAGATCAAGGTGGAGGGCGGGGTCATCTATTTGCGTCCCGCGGCCCGCTAGGAAATCGAAATGAAAACTGTGGTCATCGGCGCCGGTCAGTCCGGCGCCTGGGTCGCACGCACCGTGCGCGAGCACATGCCTGATGCCGAGGTTGCCCTGATCGGAGAAGAAGCGCTCGCACCTTATGAGCGTCCTCCATTGTCCAAAAGCATACTGGCCGGTTCGGAAAGCGAACCGGCGTATCTGCTATCTGTTGAGCAGGCGCAATTGGCTGGAATCGACTTGCGGCTCGGTATCCGGGCAACTGGGATCGACAGGCACTGCAAGGTAGTTTCTTTGTCCAGTGGCGACCATATCTCCTACGACAAGCTTGTTATTGCCACAGGGGGCCGCGCCCGCGTTCCGAATTTTCCTGGCATAGCGCTCCCCGGCGTCCATACACTGCGGAGTTGGGACGACGCGATGAATGTACGGATCGCGCTAAAACGAGCTGGCGGGGGCAGATTGCTTGTTCTTGGTGGCGGCTGGATTGGTCTGGAGGTCGCCGCGACGGCCACTCAGCTCGGCACGCAGGTGACATTGCTGGAAGGAAACACGCGCTTGTGTGCGCGATCTGTTCCGCCCGTGATCTCGGATTTCCTGATGCAAAGGCATCGCGATAACGGTGTCGACATCAGGCTAAACAGCTCACTCTTAGCCATCGAGCGGAATTCAGAGGGGAGCCTCGACACCATTACTAGCCAGGGCCGGCAGACGGTAGACCTAGTGCTGATCGGAGTGGGCCTCGCGCCAGGCGTTGAGCTTGCTGTCGAATGCGGGCTGGACGTCGACAATGGCATCCTGGTCAACGCAACTGGGTGCACGTCTGATCCCGATATCTACGCGGTGGGTGATGTGGCAAACCAACCCTGCGGCTGGCCAAGTACACAAGGTGGCGCGCGTATTCGTTTCGAGTCCTGGGCGAACGCTCAGAACCAGGGTATTGCGGTGGGACGATCCCTGGCGGGGCTACCTGCTTCAGTAGCCGAGATCCCATGGTTTTGGTCGGATCAATACAATTTAAATTTGCAGGTGCTCGGATTGCCCTCTGCCGAAGAGCCCTATGTCGTTCGGGGTGACATGACAGGGGACAAGTTCAGCCTCTTCCAGTTTCGCGATGGTCGGCTTCATTCTGTGATTGCCGTCAACGCTGCGCGGGACCTCAAGTTGGCGAAGCGGTGGATGCTGGCAGGCAATTCTCCCAGCGCGACCCAACTGGAAGACTCCGCATACCGCCTGGAGAAATTTAAGGGGTAGCATGCGCGCCGTGAACTACAGGAATCAGTGGGAAGGTCGAGCGTGCCGAAATGCGACGTCAATTTCGTGCTGGCCTCATTCACCTTCTAGACTCGAGAGGTTGGCGACCAGACCGCTAGGTATACGGCACCAAAGAGAATCGCCGATGACCGCTTCTGGCCGTAGGCGGCCAGTGATGCCGCGGAGCTTCCGATCAAAAGCTGCCGGTCAACGGAGCCTAACCAGCTTTTAAAAATGTGTGCCTCGCGCTTCGTCTTCTGTGCAGGATGAATGTACCGCCTAGAAAGCAAAAAAAGGCTGGCTCGACGAGGGAGCGCTAGCCGCGGGTAGCAACACCGGCCATGGCCAGTTGCGCCTGTTCGACCACTCAATTAAGCTTGATATTCAAAGGCGACTAGGCTTCAAAATGGCAACTCATCGTCGAATTTCGAGTTCGGTTCATCTTGTGTTGCTCCGTTAGGAAGCGGGAGGCTGCTCACAACGTACAGACTCAGGATGTCTTCGCGGTCCATGAATAAAATTTGACTGCGCTTGGATGCGTCAAGCTTTCCGCCTATCCAATTCCGCGCTTGTTTTGTAATTTCTCCGCCTGCAATAATAAAGGCGTGATCAACCAGCACCTTCTTGCTCGTCTCTGGGTCGAATATCTCGTGACCTAGCATCATGAGGGCTTGATTGTGAATCTCTGCCACATTCGCGTTTGATCCTTTGCTCACCCCAGACGAATCCAGCTTGCCCTTTTTCACTTGCAGGCCAAAATACAAAACGTGCTGGGTGGGAAGGATGTAGCGCATCCACACATCCTTGCCGTACTCCAAGGCCTTATCCTTGTGTCCAGCTGATGTAATTCGGTGGTAACCAAGCTGCCTGAAGAGCGGAAGAAGTATTTCCTCAATTAGTTCGTCCTCTGAGCACATATCGAGATAGGCGCTGAGTTGCACCCTGCGCCTA
>NZ_JAGXJZ010000320.1:0-360 GCF_019091095.1 Achromobacter sp. GbtcB20
CGGGTCGGGGTCTGGCGCATCCTGCGCGAGTTCGAGCGGCGCGGCCTGCCGCTGACCGTGTTCGGCGTCGGCATGGCGCTCGAGCGCTGCCCGGACGTGACCGCCGCCTTCCGCGAACTGGGACACGAGATCGCCTGCCACGGCTGGAGGTGGATCAGCTACCAGAACGTGGACGAGGCGACCGAGCGCGAGCACATGGCGCGCGGCATGGAAGCCATCGAACGCCTGACCGGCGAGCGCGCGCTCGGCTGGTACACCGGACGCGACAGCCCGCACACGCGGCGCCTGGTGGCCGACTACGGCGGCTTCGAGTACGACAGCGACTACTACGGCGACGACCTGCCCTTCTGGCTGCGCGTG
>NZ_JAGXJZ010000321.1:0-359 GCF_019091095.1 Achromobacter sp. GbtcB20
CGTCCTGCTGGGCGGGTGTGGGATGGTCGGGTCGGCGCCGGCGCCGCTCGCCGCCGAGTCGCCGCGGCAGTCGGGGGCGCCGGACGGCCTTGACGTCGAGCCGATCGAGCGTGCTCCCCATCGCGTCGGCGTGTCGTCCAGTACCGTTGAGAGCCTGGCCCGGCAGCATGCCTGCACCAGCCCGCAAGGCGCGGGCCAGCTGACCGAGGAGGGCCCGGTCGAGGTCTATCGCATGCAATGTGCGGATGGAAAAGTTTTCATGGCGCGTTGCGAGTTGCGCCAGTGCCGCAAGATGTAGCGGGCTCTCCACGAAGTCCACCCATCCCGGGCATTCTGGTAGTTGCATAGGCACATTTTCT
>NZ_JAGXJZ010000322.1:0-358 GCF_019091095.1 Achromobacter sp. GbtcB20
GTGTTCTGCATGCGGCCTCCTAGTTATGTGTCCTCCTTTCATCATCCAGATTTGATCGCGACGTGGTTGCAGATAGAGGCGACCACGCCCGATTATTTGCAGTTGAGAGAAACAAAACCCGCTGCGGCGAGGATCTGCAACCACGTCCCCGGCCGGGTGATGGAATGCGTATATGGCCGGCGGTGCGAGATCCACTGGATCTCATCGTTGACGCCCACCGATAGCCCCCTGGAACGCCCACGCCATTGCCCACTGCTGGGTTAGGAAAGTGCAGGACAGGATGAGAAGCGTATGTCCACGACAAGTCATGGCCCTACGCTTCTAGAGCTCAGGCCAAGGCCCGAGACCCGTACTTTGC
>NZ_JAGXJZ010000323.1:0-358 GCF_019091095.1 Achromobacter sp. GbtcB20
GCAGGAGAGAAGTGGCGGGCAAACCCAAGATCGGGCCAAGAGACGATGTTCGGTGGGTGTGCGCCGCGCGGAGCGCCCCACACCTGTCTGCAATCACGCATATCGGTTGCGTGTACCGCAGATGAATTCAGTATAGGCAGGGTTTGTGACGCGGACATGACACAGCGCAAGGAACGGCACAATGAACTGAACGGTCCGCTAGACGAATGGTCGAGCACGGATGCTGCGTTATCGGTATTACGCGAACCGGTTGTTTGTGAGAGGACAGTCGATAGGGGCAAAAAAAAGCCCGCTGTTTGCGCGGGCTTAAAACTATTTTCTTGGAGGAGAATAGTGGAGACAGGGGCAGTATGCTGCG
>NZ_JAGXJZ010000324.1:0-357 GCF_019091095.1 Achromobacter sp. GbtcB20
TCCTGGTCGCGCACCTGCCAGAGCAGTTCCTGCTGGACTTCGTCCAGCTGGGGCGCTTCCCAGGCCGCGGGGCGCAGCAACACCATGTCCACCGCTTCGCCGGGCAGCCCTGCGCCGGCGCCGACTGCCAGGCGCAAGGCAGTCCAGTCGTCGAAGCCGGCTTGCTGCCAACGCGGACCGCGCGGTGCCCGGGCGGGCTGGGCGTGGGCCCGCGTTGCGCCGCCCAGGCCCAGCCGCCCATCCTCGGCCAGGCGCGGTTGCTCCAGCATCAGGGAGAGACCGGCCAAACGCGCCGCTGGACCAATGCCCGGCCATAGCGCGTGAAGGGACCAGGCGCTGTCCCTGCCGAAGCCCGGA
>NZ_JAGXJZ010000325.1:0-355 GCF_019091095.1 Achromobacter sp. GbtcB20
GGGGCCGACCGAGAACGCGATCGGGTCCGGATTCGGGTGTACCAGCATATTATGTCTTCCTCAGTAATTCCAAAAAGCCCCGCAGCACCGGAGAAGCGTTGTCGCGCCGCCAGGCCAAGCCGAGTTCGACCAGCGGTGTCGGGTTGGCAAGGGCCCGGTATTCTACGCCGGGGCGCAACAGGTTCGACACGGATTGTGGCACAAGTGCCAAGCCCATGCCCGCGGACACGAGGCTGACGATGGTCTGCATCTGGATCGCTTCCTGGCCGCTGGCCGGCGTCAGGCCGGCGTCGCGGAAGCAGCCGAGGATGGCGTCGGACAGGCTGGGGGCGCTCTCGCGCGGGGAGTCGCACAG
>NZ_JAGXJZ010000326.1:0-354 GCF_019091095.1 Achromobacter sp. GbtcB20
ATTCGTAGTAGCCGACGAAACGGGCGAGCTGGCCGAAGCTGCCCGAGACGACCAGACCCATCCAGTTGAGCCAGACAGACAATGAACGGCGCGTGCCCTCGATGCCGGCGACGTCGCCGTGCACCACCAGGCCGAAGGCGCGCCCGGCCAGGTGTTTCGGATAGTCCCAGCCGTCCAGCTCGATGCGCTTGGCCTTGTCGGCGTCCTTGCCCCCGGTCGCGCTGGGGTCGGGATTGCCGCCGTCGGCGCAGACCAGGCGGTCGATCATCAGCTTGAGCGTGGAGGGCGCCTGGTACCAGTAGACCGGCGTCAGGATGATGACGCCGTGCGCGGCCACCCATTGCTCGTAGATCT
>NZ_JAGXJZ010000327.1:0-354 GCF_019091095.1 Achromobacter sp. GbtcB20
GCGGCGATTCGCTGCGGTGCGAGCGTGATTGTGACGTTCAACGAGCGGGATTTCCCGAACGATCTGCTGGCTCCGTACGGCATCGAATCGCAGCACCCCGATGAGTTTGTGTACAACCTACTGGATCTGGACGCGGCCGCCGTGGTGTCGGCTGCGCAGCGCCAGCGTGCCCAACTCAAGCATCCGCCGATCGAGGTGGACCGCTATCTCGAAATCCTGCTGCGCCAGGGCCTTGTGCAAACGACCAAGGTGCTGGCGACCTATCGCACCATCCTCTGACCCGCCGAGAGCCACGGATGACCAAGAATCCTTCATCAGACGCCACTTTGCCGAGAGGCATCCATCGAAGCTGGA
>NZ_JAGXJZ010000328.1:0-353 GCF_019091095.1 Achromobacter sp. GbtcB20
CCAGGACCGCCAGCGGACGCATGCCGGACAAGGTGCGCACGCCGGCCAACGCGCCTTCCCAGTAGGGCGGACGGCGGATGTAGGTGCTTTGCGGACGCCAGTCGTACAGTGGGCTCACGGCCTCGCCGTCGTCGGCCACGCGCGCGAACATCGGCGTGTAGACCTTGCGGAACTGCTCGGGCTTCACGCTCTGTTCGATGACGGCGTCGATCTCCTCGTCGCTCGGCCAGATGTCGGCCAAGGTCACCGGCTTGCCGTTCGCGTCCGTGCCCAGCACGTCCTTCTCGATGTCGAAGCGGATGGTGCCGGCAATCGCGTAGGCGATGACCAGGGGCGGCGAGGCCAGGAAAGCC
>NZ_JAGXJZ010000329.1:0-353 GCF_019091095.1 Achromobacter sp. GbtcB20
ACTGCCTACGGCTTCCAGGACCGGCTTGGCCACGCTAATGATCTTGCGCACCAGCGAGTAGCCGTTCGAATGGATGCCCGACGATGCCAGGCCCAGCCCCACGTCGCCGGGGGCGATCTTGCTGCCGTCGATGAGCTGCGACTTTTCCACCGCGCCGACGGCAAAGCCGGCCAGGTCGTACTCGCCGTCCGGGTACATGCCCGGCATCTCGGCGGTTTCGCCGCCCAGCAGGGCGCAGCCGGACTGTTCGCAGCCCTGGGCGATGCCCTTCACCACGGCGGTCGCGGTCGGCACGTCGAGCTTGCCGCATGCGAAATAGTCGAGGAAGAACAGCGGCTCGATGCGGAAAGACG
>NZ_JAGXJZ010000033.1:0-33224 GCF_019091095.1 Achromobacter sp. GbtcB20
ATGAGAGGTCTCCCAGAAAGAACAATCCCCACTCAGCGTACCGCTTCGTGGGGATCGGGCTGACCATCTCATTAGGGTCCGCCCACCAGGCTGGTCACCAGTCCGATCGGCAGCTCGGCCGGCACGACGGCCACGCGCGCCAGCCAATCAGCCAGCGTCAACGCCAGCGCGCCGCCCAGCACGCACGCGGGCAGCAGCCAGCGGTGGTTGGCGCCCAGCGTCATGCGCACCAGATGCGGCACGACCAGGCCCACGAAGCCGATGCCGCCGGTTGCGGCCACCAGCGGGCCCACGATCAGCGCGCACGCCAGCACCAGTTGCGCCCTGACCCGCTTGAGCGCATAGCCCAGGTGCTGCGCCTCACGTTCGCCCAGCAGCAACGCGTTCATCACCCGCCACTGGCGCATCAGCCACCAGGACATCGCCAGCACCCACGGCCCAAGAAAGGCCAGCAGCGTCCAGTTGGCGCCGGCCAGGCTGCCCATGGTCCAGAACGTGAGGTCGCGCAGTTGCGCGTCATTGGCCACGAACGTGAAGAGGCCGATCATCGCGCCCGCCACCGCGTTGATGGCGATGCCCGCCAGCAGCAGTCCCGCCATGCCGGGCACGCGCCGACCCAGCGTGTACGCGCAGAAGGTGGCGAGCAGACTGCCCGCAAAGGCCGCCGGCGCCAGCACCCAGAAGCCGCCCGCGGTCAGCACGATCGCGGCCACCGCGCCCAGCGATCCGCCCGCCGAAATGCCGATGAGGCCGGGCTCGGCCAGCGGATTGCGAAAGAGCGCCTGCATCGCCGCGCCTGAAATGGCCAGCGCGGCGCCCGCCACCATGGCAAACAGCACCCGCGGCAGCCGGATGTCGATCAGGACATTGCGCCACAGCGCATCGTCCGGCGCGGGATTGCCAAACAGCAGCGCGGGCATGTCGCGCAGCGGAATCTGCACTGCGCCGCTGGCGCTGGCGGCCAGTGCCACCCCCAACAGCACGGCGCCCAGCACGGCCAGCGCCAGCGGTGCCGAGACGCGCCTTGCGCTAGCGCCCCATGACACCGGCCGCCTCCCGCTTGAGTTCGGTCAGCGCCAGCGGCAGGCGCGGGCCCATGCCCAAGAGGAGCAGGTCGTCCATGACGATCACGCGCTTGCGCGCCGCGGCGGGCGTGGAAGCCAGGCCGGGCAGCGCCAGCAGCTTATCCACACCGCCGGACGCTTCCAGCGACGTCCGCGTCACCACGATGATCTCCGGCGCCAGCGCGCTGACGGCCTCGGCCGAGAGCGGCTTGTAGCCGTGCTGGTCCTTGAGCACATTGGCCAGGCCCGCCATCGTCATGACCTCGTTGGCCGCCGTGCCGCCCCCGGCGCCTTGCAGCGTGCCCGTGCGGTTGATGACCAGGATCGCGCGGGCGCCGGTAGCCGGAATCGCCTCGACCGCCTTCAGGTCGCGCGTGATCTCGGTCACCAGCGCGTCGCCGGCCGGGGCCACGTCCAGCGCCTCGGCGATGTTGCGGATGCGGGCCTTCAGCGAGTCCACAGACGGCGCGTCCGACACCGTGACGATGCGCACGCCGACGTCGCCCAGACGCTTGAGCGCATCGGGCGGGCCGGCCTGCTCGGACGCAAGGACCAGATCCGGCTTGAGCGCCAGCACGCCTTCCACCGGCACCGCGCGGTAATAGCCGACGCGCGGCAGCTTGGTCGCGGCCTCGGGGTACAGGCTGGACAGATCGTCCCCCACCAGCTTGCCGCCCTGCCCGAGTTGATACACGATCTCGGTCACACTGCCGCCCAGCGTCACCACCCGCGCCGCCACCCGTTCGGGCGGCGCCGCGTGCGCGCCCGCCGCCAGTAACCAGGCCGCCACTGCCAACCATTTCTTCATCGCTTTCGTTTCCTTATGCGCTCGGGGCTCAGACGGCCAGCGGCGCGCTGCACAGGCCGACCATCATTTCGCGCCATTGCGGGATTTCCGGCTGACCGGGCTTGCGTTCGCCAAAGAACTGCACGATCAGGTCGCCCGTGCTGGCATACACCTCCAGCGAGGTGACCCAACCGTCCGTCGTGGGCTTGTTGACCACCCACGTCGAGGCGATCGCGGTGGTGTCCAGGTGCAGGTTGAACCTGGGATCCAGCACGTTGAACCACGGCCCCGTGCGGCGCAGCGACTGCACCGGTCCGGAATGGATCTGGATCATGCCGCGGTTGCCCACGAAGCACATGATGCGCAGGCCCGATTCCGAGGCGGCCTGCAGCATGCGCTCGACGGCATCGGCCGGCACCGGCTGCGCCAGGTCTTCACCCGCCGCCGACAGCGCCGCCAGGCGCGACACCTTGAACTTGCGCAGGAGCGGGAAGAACTCGTGCGTGTCCTTCATGGCCAGCCAGGCCTCGCGCCACGCTTGGGCGTCCTCGACCTGCGCGGCGTCCGAAGGCGGCGCGTAGGTTTCCGTGACGGGCCACTGCGCCTGGCCCGCAAATCGCGCAACCAGCGCGTCCCACGCGGCGGCATCCGTGCCGTCGGTGCGGTAGACCTTGTGCACCGCCACGCCCGCGCCGTCGAAGAACTGCAGGCTGCGGCGGCCGTCCTGCTCGACCGACCAGGCCGACTTCCAGGCGGTAAAGAAAACGCGCAGGTCGATGTCCGGCCCCAGCACCAGGCCTACCGGACCGTCGGCCTGGATGTCCTCATACCGGCCGTGGCGCTCGTGCACACACCAGTCGTTGCGCGTCAGCGCCATGACCTCGCCCAGCGTGCCCAGCTCGCGGAAGATCTCCTGCGGCGTGCCAATGAGCGCCGTCGCCTGCACGCCGCCACAGCCCGCGGCCACCCATTCGGCCTCGGACACGCCCAGGGCTTGCGCCAGATTGCGGGCGCGCAGCCCGGGTTGCGAGGCGGCGAGCGCCTCGTTGCGAGCGCGCAGTGCTTGCGCGCGGGTGGTGAAATCGGTAGTCGTCATCGTAGGCCCTCCGGCCAGTGCAAAACACATTGCTGAAAACCGCCGCCGGGTCCGGTCAGCGCCGAATGGCGGCGGACCGAACTCAATATTGATACGTCAGCGAGACGCGCACGCTGCGTCCCGGTTCCGTGTACCAGTCCACCGGGCGCGGAATCGCGGTGGCGCCGGCGGTCGGCACGTTGATGGCCTCCCAGTACTTCTTGTCGAACAGGTTGAAAACGCCCGCCTGCACCTGCAAGCCCTTCACCGCGGCGGGACGCCAGTAGCCCATCAGGTCGACCACGCCGTAGCCCGGCGCCTTGAAGTCGGGATTGGGCGCGTCGGCCGACGCCTCGGGGTACTCGACCTTGTTGCGCTGCATCGCCGTGGTCAGCATGGCGTCCACGCCCCACACGTCGCGGCCATACCCCACGCCCAGCACCGCCTTCAGGGGCGCCACGGAATTCAGGTACTGCCCCGTGCCCTCGTCCTTGCCCACTGCCCACGCCAGCGATCCCCACGTGCGCCAGCCCGGCGCGAACTTCCAGTGCGCGCTTGCCTCTGCGCCGTAGATGCGGACCTTGGCGCGGTTGACGTTGCCCGTCACACCCAGCGGATACTGGCCTGCCCAGCCCGCCTGCCACTGCGGCGAACTGGCGTTGAGCGGCACGTCGCCATCGATGAAGTTCTGATAGCGATTATCAAAGAACGATACTGCACCGCCCAGGTCGTCGGACCCCATCTTGGCGCCCAACTCCCAGCCCTTGCTGGTCTCCGGTTTCAGGTACGGATTGCCCACGCGCAGATAGGTGCCCGGGCCGCCATAGTTGGTGTAGAGCTGCGTGGCGCTGGGCGCCTTGAAGCCGTAGGCGTACTGCGCATAGAGGCTGAGCTGCTCGGCCGCCCGCCAGGTGCCCAGCACCTTGGGCGAGAAGCGGCTGCCGCTGTTGCTGGGCGGCAGCGCGCCCGCGTTGGGATTGCTTTCGTAGCCGGCCGTGGACTGCGGCCGTTGCTCGTAATGGTCATAGCGCAAGGCGGGTGCCAGCGTATAGCGCCCGTCGGCAAAGCTGAACTCGTCCTGCACCCACAGCGCCCACTGGTCGCCCTTGGACTGCGGCACGTCGGCCTGGTTGGTGTGCAGCATGTCGCACGCACGCGGACCGAACGGCGCGGGTGTGCCCGGACGGATCACCGGGCAATTGTCATAGCCGCTGGAGTTCTGCTCGGTCTTGTTGCCGTACCACTCGCCGCCGAACGACCACAGTTGCGACACCGACGCGCCCGCGATGCGCTTGGTCAATTCCGTGCTGGCGCCAAAGAGCGTCTGCTGGATCGAGTTGCTGCGGCCATACGGCCCGTTGGGAAAGCCGTAGCGGAACGGATCGCCCGGAATAATGCGAGCACGCGCGTCGACGCCGCGGATGCCGGTGAGCGAGTTGTCCAGGCGCACGCGCTGCCAGTACACGACGGCGTGGGCCGTGTCGATGAGGCCGCCCGAGTCCGGCGCCGTGTACGTGTAGTCGAACGACACGCGCTCGCGTTCGGTTTCTTTGCGCGTGCTGTTTTCGCCGATGAGGTAGCTGGTGCCGGGGCCTTGCTCCCACGGGTTGTCGATGTCGGCATTGCGCTTGAAGTACTCGCCCGTCAGGCCGAACAGATGCGCGCCGTCCACGCGCTGCTGCAGCTTCAAAAGGAAGCTGCGCTGGTCGTAGTCTTCCGGGCTGGGCTTGCTGCGAGTGGCGCCGTAACCGCCGACGTCGCCGCGATTGTCCAGCTCGTGACCGTTGCGCACGCCCGCCTGCACCAGCCAGAACGTGTTGCTGTGGATCTGGCCGGCCAGCGCGGCGTTGGCGCCCCAGCTGTTATCGGCCGAGTCGTAGTCGGTCTTGGCAAGCGCCCCGAAGGTCTTGCCGTCGCTCAGCAAGTCCGCGGGGTTCAGCGTGTGCAGGTCGGCGATGCCCGAGATGGCGCCGGAGCCGCCGCCGGTCGCGTCCGCGCCGCGCACGATATCCAGGCGCGACAGGCTGTTGAAGTCCACGGCCTCCAGGCCGCCCTTCACGCCGCGCGCGCCGTCGTCCAGCCACGGCAGGCGGATGCCGTCCACGCGGGTCAGCACGCGGTCCTGGTCCAGGCCGCGGATGTTGATGCTGTTGGTCGTGCGATTGAAGTTCACGCCCGGTTCGGCGCGCCGGCCCAGGTCGGTCCAGTTCCGGATCTGCAGATCGTCCATGCGGCGGCGGTCGGTGCTGGTGTCCCAGGCCGGCGTGACGACGGCGGCCTCGCCGTCGATCCGCACCGGCGCAAGCTGCGTCACGCCGCCCTGCGGCAGCGCTTGCAACACGAAGACGCCCGCGCTGCGTTCCTGCACGCCCAATCCGCTGCCTGCCAGCAGACGCGAAAACCCCTCATGCACGGAATAGGCCCCCTGCAATCCCGCAGTGCGCCGTTGCCCCACCAGCGCCGCGTCGAACAGCACGGTCACGCCGGCGCTGTCCGCAAAACGCGGCAACGCATCCGCCAGCGCCCCGGCCGGGATGCTGTAGCCGCGCGTGCCGGCCTGCGCCGCCGCGGCCCCCTGCGCCTGCGCGGCGGACATCGGCAGCATCGCGGCGGATGCCGCGCACAAGGCCAGCGCCGCGTGCACGGCGGCGGTCAGACGGGTCAGCCGGCATTGCGCGCCTCGGGCTGAACGGGAGCCGCTTGCGCGGCCGGCGGGGTAGTAAGCCATGGTCGTCCTTTCGATCCAACAGGTATCGGCATCTGTGTGCCCATACAGACCATGACCCTCGTGAATTCAAAACCGGACAACAATGTGCGAAAAAATTTCGGTGCGCTGAAAATCGCGCCCGCCAACATGACGCGCGAGCGGCCTCTCATGTCTTCGCCCGGCCTCATGCCGCGGCGTCGCGCGGCAGGATCGTCACCCAATACGGCGTGCGGTAACGCACCTGCACGGGCAGGGTCGCGGGCAGCGCGGCGAGCACCGCATCGGTGTCGTGCAACTGGAAGGCGCCAGAAATGCGCAGGTGCGCGATGTCGGGATCGCAGCGCACGATGCCCTGGCGGTAACGGCCCAGTTCGGCCGCAAAGGCATCCAGCCGCAACGCGCTGGCGTACAGCACGCCGCGCAGCCAGTCGCTGGCGTGCGGGTCCGCGGGCGTGGCCACGGCCACGGACCCGGGCGACAACTGGCTCTGCTCGCCGGCCGACACGTCGACGTAATGCCCTGGCTGCCCGCTGCTGGCGACGCGCACGCGCCCTTCCTGCACGCTCAGCTGACAGCGTCCACCCTCCTGGCGCACGCAGAAGCGCGAGGCCTGGGCTTCGATATCGCCCAGCCGCGTGCGCACGATGAACGGGCGCGGATGGCTGGCGGGATCGGCCACCGCGTGCACGGCGATCTCGCCGCCGCGCAAGCGCAACAGCCGCGTCGCGTCGTCAAACAGCACGTCGACGGCGCTGGATGTGTTCAGATGCAGCGTCGACCCGTCGGCCAGCATCACGTCGCGCCGCTCGCCCGCGGCGCTACGGTAGTCCGCGCGCCAGTCCAGGGGATCGGCCCGCCATGCGGCCCAGCCTGCCGGCCCCGCCACGATCAGGGCGATCAGCGTCTTGACGGCGGCGCGGCGGGACTTCAGATCCGGTCGATTCAGCGCCGCCATGCCCAGCGCCGACGGAATCAGCCCGAAGCGCGCATTCACGCGTTGCGCCCGCTGCCAGGCATGTTCGTGCTCGGCCTTGCTGGCGCGCCATTGGGCGCAGGCATGGACGTCGGCGTCGGTGGCGCGTTCCGAGCTCAGGCGCAACAGCCAGCGCGCGGCCTCGCGCGCGACATTGCGTTCGACGGCAGGCAGCTCGCCCGCCGGATCGGCCTGCGCGCTCACATCACCGCCATGATGCATTGCTCAAGCCCCTTGGTGATGTAGCGGTGCACGGTGCGCAGCGACACATCGAGCCGGCTGGCGATCTCGGCGTGGCTCAGCCCCTCCAGCTGCGCCATCAGGAACGCCTGGCGGGCGGGCAGCGACAGGCCGGCCAGCATTTCTTCGATCTCCTGCAGCGTCTCCAGGATGATGAGACGCTGCTCCGCGGACGGCGCCAGCGCCTCGGGCATCAGCGCCAGCGCCTCCATGTACGCCTGCTCGACCGAGCGGCGGCGATGGTGGTTCAGCAGCAGGCGCTTGGCGATGGTGGTCAGGTAGGCGCGCGGTTCACGCAGCGCATCCA
Source organism: Achromobacter sp. GbtcB20 (assembly GCF_019091095.1). Lineage (NCBI taxonomy): Bacteria > Pseudomonadati > Pseudomonadota > Betaproteobacteria > Burkholderiales > Alcaligenaceae > Achromobacter > Achromobacter sp. GbtcB20. Next base: position 7,154 of record NZ_JAGXJZ010000033.1, read on the forward strand.
GTTCGTGCCGGTGGCGCAACACGCGCACGAACGTGTCCTGCGCAAGATCGGCGGCATCGAAGCTGTTGCCCAGTTTGGCGCGCAGCCAGCCATGCAGCCATCCGTGATGGGCGCGGTACAGCAGGTTGACGGCGTCGCCCGAGGCGAGCACGGAATTCGGCACGGATGGCTCCCTGACTCACAACTGCAAAAATCACAACTACAAATAGAAATCAATCTCATTCTAAAAGCAAAACCATGATCCAGGTCAAGTCCGCGCGCCGGCTTCGCGCCATATATCATCCCAACCACACGCGCCGCCTTCCGTGGCGCCGCTTTCTACAGGCTGATCCCCATGCTCTACGCCGTCCTGCAATTCGTCCACGTCATGGCCGTGATCCTTTGGGTGGGCGGCATGCTCTTTGCCCACTGTTTTCTGCGGCCGGCGGCCGCCAAGCTGGAGCCTCCCGTGCGGTTGCCGCTCATGGCGTCGGTGCTGGGGCCGTTTCTGAACGCCGTGCTGGGAGCCATTGTTCTGATTCTGGTGACGGGCGCCTGGATGATCGGCGCGTCGGCCAGCCAGGCCGCCCAGACCGGCGGCGCGTTCTTCATGCCCCGGAACTGGACGCTGATGGCCAGCGGCGGCATCGTGATGATCGCGATCTTCGGCCACATCCGCTTCGCGCTGTACAAGCGGCTGGCCGCGGCCGTGGCGGCGTCCGACTGGCCGGCGGGCGGCCGGGCGATGGCCGGCATCCGGCGCTGGGTGGGCGTGAACCTGCTGCTGGGCATCGCCATCGTGGGCGTCATGTTCCTGGGCTAGCGAAGGGGCGCGCCGCCCCCGGACCGATCGGACAATTGCCGGTTGCCATCGGAAATCTTGGCCTTGGTGCAATACGCCGTACATCCCCGTTGGCCACACTGCGGATGACTCTCGCGGGTCACGTCCACAACAACAGGGAGCACCCATGATCAAACGTGCATTGCATCTGGCCGCCATCGGCCTTCTCGCCACCACCGGCGCCGCCCACGCCGAGCCCATCGACAACAGCGCCCTCGCCCAACCCGGGTTCCGCGCGCACCAGGCCACCTACGGCGTGGTTTACCGCCTGCCGGCCGAGGTCAACGCCATCCTGGACGCCAAGGTCAACGGCACCCTCAAGCAGGACCTCATCGCGCTCGGCCTGAAGACCGAGGCCGACACGCCCAACCTGCCGCACGTGACCGTGGTCCACATCCATAACGCCGATCCGCAGACGCCCGCGCGCATGCTCAAGGCGCTGCCCAAGCCGCCCGGACCGCTGCCCGTGACCCTGAAGACCTTCTATCCCACCGAGGCCGCCAAGGGCGCGGGCCATCCGTGGTGGCTGGACCTGGGCGTGGTCAAGAGCGGCCAGGGCTTCGAGGACATGATGCGCTACAACACCGTGGCCACCGCCGCCCTTGCTCCCCTGCGCGACGGCCCGCTGCCGCGCGTGACGGGCCCGGTCTACGCCAAGATGAGCGACGCCGGCAAGGAGCTGGTCAAGACGCTGGGCGTAAGCGGCGTGAACACCGTGCAGGACGGCAAGGAAGTGCGCGCGCACAACCCGCACACCACGCTGGTCTACAGCATGACGCCCTACGACGCGCGCCTGCAGGAAGCCATGAAGGCCGAATCGGACAAGTTCAACGCCGTGCTGCCCGACGGCATCCAGACCACGTTCAAGGACGTCTCGATCGTGGAGATCGGCTTTGCCGGCAACGTCTTGCGTGAGATCTACCGCGTCAGCCTGGAGGACGGGTCGGTGCTGGACGTCGCGTCGGGCAAGCCGGTCCGCAACTAAGGCCGCGCAGGTAGGGCTGGCAAACGGCGTTGAAGGTCGGGGACGATCCGCGGCAGACTGTTCCCGCCTGCTGCCATTTCGTGGCAGTATTGCGCCGTCCGCCCCGCGCCCGCCCCCATGTCCCGCACTGAACGCCTCCTGGACCTGCTCCAGACCCTGCGCCGCCACCGCCTGCCCGTCAGCGGCCATCGGCTTGCGGCCGAAATGGGCGTCAGCCTGCGCACGCTGTATCGCGACATCGCCACCCTGCAATGCCAGGGCGCCGAGATCGAGGGAGAACCCGGCGTGGGCTACGTGCTGCGGCCCGGCTTCATGCTGCCGCCGCTGATGTTCAGTACCGAAGAGATCGAGGCGCTGGTGCTGGGCACGCGCTGGGTGGCCCGCCGCTCGGACGAGCGCCTGGGGCTGGCCGCCAGCAATGCGCTGGCCAAGATCGGCGCGGTGCTGCCGCAGGAATTGCGCGACGAGCTCGACGCCATCCCGCTGCTGGTCGCGCCCAGCGCCGTGGCTGTCACGGATCGCGTGGACGTGTCGCTGATCCGCCAGGCGATCCGCGGCGAACAGAAGCTGGAAATCACGTACCGCGATGACAAGGGAGCGGATTCCAACCGCATCATCTGGCCGTTCGCGCTGGGCTTTTTCGACAGCGTGCGGCTGGTGATGGCCTGGTGCGAATTGCGCGGGGACTTCCGGCATTTCCGCACCGACCGCATCGCGACGCTGACAGTTGCGGGCAGATATCCCAGGCGCCGCCACATCCTGCTCAAGGAGTGGCGCGCGCTCGACCACGAGGCCCGCAAGACTTGATATCGACTACTGCCAAAATCTGACAGTACCCCTGCCTATCATGAGCGCATCACCCCCCTGGAGCGCATCATGTCAGACACCAATTTCGTCATTCTGTATGTGGAAAAGCCGCAGGCCAGCGCCGCCTTCTACAGCGCGCTGCTGCAGCGCCCGCCCATCGAATCCTCGCCCACGTTCGCGCTGTTTGCGCTCGATTCCGGACTGATGCTGGGATTGTGGTCGCGCTACACCGTGGCGCCCCCGGCGGCCGGGCGCGGCGGCGCGTCCGAACTGGCATTCACCGTGGCGGATGCCGACGCGGTCAACCAGCGTCATGTGGACTGGAGCCTGCGCGGCCTGCCCATCCTGCAGGCGCCTACCGACATGGACTTTGGCCGCACCTTTGTGGCGTTGGATCCCGACGGCCACCGCCTGCGGGTATTCGCCCCCGCGCCGGAACCGGACGCCGTCCAGACAGCGCGTGCGGTGGCCACGGTTTGACGTCAATTTGACGGCTGTATTTGCGGCAAACGGCCGCGCCCGTGGGCGCGGCCGTCAATGATGCATCACGCACGCTGCCGGCGCGCGTTCATGGCCACCGCTTCGCCGCGCTTCTTGAACAGCAGATAATACGCCGCGGCCAGCAGCACAAGGAACGGCACGCCAAACACCAACGTCAGCTTGAAGACGCTGGTGAAGTACGTGGTCACCAGAATCGCCAGCATCGCCCCCGCGCCCAGCAGCGTCAGCACCGGAAATCCCGGCATGCGGAATGACAGCTTCGCGCCGCCCTCACGCACCCAGCGGCGGCGAAAGAAGTAATGCGTCACAAAGATCATCATCCAGGTAAAGAGCGCACCGAACATCGAGATGGCCATCATCAGCGTGAAGGCCGTTTCCGGATACAGCACATTCAACACCGTGGCGATGGCGATGCCGCTAGTGGACAGCAGCAACGCGTTCAGCGGCGTGCCGTTGCGGGACAGCCGGCCCATCGCCGACGGCGCGTGGCCCGCCCGCGACAAGCTGAACATCATGCGCGTGGTGATGTAGAGCTGGCTGTTCATGGCCGACAGCGCAGCCACCAGCACGATGAAATTGATGACGCCCGCCGCCCCCGGAATATCCAGCACCTGCATCACCTTCACGAAGGGGCTGCCGTCCTTGCCGGCTTCATTCCAGGGCACGATGGCCAGGATCAGCGCCAGCGTCAGCAGATAGAACACGACCAGCCGGACGATGGTGGCGCGAAACGCCTGCTTGACCGCACGTTCCGGGTCTTCGGCTTCGCCGGCCGCCACGGCGATCATCTCGACGCTCAGATAGCTGAAGATCGAGATCACGACCGCGATCCACATGCCCCACACGCCGTTCGGAAAAAACCCGCCATGCGCGGTGTAGTTCGCGGTGCCGTACTGCGGATCGCCCCAGACCACATAGGCGCCCAGGATGATGAAACCCACGATAGCGCTGATCTTGATGGTCGAGAACCAGTATTCGATCGTGCCGAACGCCTTGACGCTCAGGGCATTGATGAGGATGAGCGCCGCCGAAAATACGCAGACCCACTGCCATCCCGGCACACTGGGAAACCAGAAGGCCATGTACTTGGCCACCGCCGTGACCTCGGTGCCCACCGCCAGCACCACGCAGGACCAGTACGCATAACGCACCAAAAAGCCCGCAAGCGGGCCGATGTAGTGCTCGGCGTAAGCGCCGAACGAGCCGGACGTGGAATGCGCGACCGTCATTTCCGCCAGGCAGGCCATGAGCAGCAGCGTGATGACGCCGCCGATGGCATAGCTGATAAGCACGCTGGGACCGGCAAAGCCGATGGCGAATTTGCTGCCCAGGAACAGCCCTGTTCCGATGGCCCCGCCGATGGCGATCATGCTCATCTGGCCGGACGTCAGCCGGCGCTTGAGTCCCTGTTCGCGTTCGGCGATCTGGCCGAACCCCTTCTGTTGTTGCATTGTCTCCTCCTGTACTGCGCATTCTTGTTGGATGTACGGCCTCCGGGGCCGGCGCGATGAGGCCTGATTTCCGGCGATCAGGTCACGGCGGACCGCTGCTTGAACTCGGGCTTGTCCCATTCCCGGTTGTCCAGCACGTTCTTCAGGATGTCGACCGCGTCCCACACGTCGGCGTAGCCGAAATACAGCGGCGTCAGGCCGAAACGCAGGACCTCGGGCTCGCGGTAATCGCCGATCACGCCGCGCGCGATCAATGCCTGCATGACTTCAAAGCCGTTGGGATGGCGAAAGCTCACGTGGCTGCCGCGATCGGCATGCGTGCGCGGCGTCACCAGCGTCAGCGGGTGGCCGGCGCAACGCGATTCAACGAGGTCGATGAAAAGGTCGCCCAGCGCCAGCGACTTCTTGCGGACTTCGTCCATGCCGGCGGCGTGCGCCACGTCCAGGCCGCACTCGACCAGCGACAGCGACACGATTGGCTGCGTGCCGCACAGGTAGCGGCGGATGCCGCCCGCGGGCTCATAGGCCACGGCCATGTCAAAGGGGCGGCTGTGTCCCCACCAGCCGGACAGCGGCTGCCAGAAATCCTTGGTGTGCCGTGGCGCAACCCAGATGAAGGCGGGCGAACCGGGGCCGCCGTTCAGGTACTTGTACGTGCAGCCCACCGCGAAGTCGGCGTTGGCGCCATTCAGGTCGACGGGCACCGCGCCGGCCGCATGCGCCAGGTCCCAGATGGCCAGCGCGCCGCGCTCGTGCGCCTTCGCCGTCACGGCGGCCATGTCGTGCATCTGGCCGCTGCGGTAATTGACGTGGGACAGCAGCATGACGGCGACGGAATCGTCCAGCGCCTTGTCCAGAGGCAGGTCGTCGTCAATCAGGCGCATTTCGTAGCCCTGCTGCAGCAGGTCGATCATGCCCTGGATCATGTAGAGGTCGGTGGGGAAGTTGTCGCGCTCGGACAGGATGACGCGGCGCGCGGGTTGTTTGTGCTGCTGGATGCGCAGCGCGGCGGCCAGCGCCTTGAAGATGTTGAGCGACGTGGTGTCGGTGACGACCAGTTCGCCCTCGCGCGCGCCCAGCAGGCGGCCCAGCTTGTCGCCCAGGCGCGCCGGCAGGTCGAACCACCCCGCCGTGTTCCAGCTGCGGATGAGGCCGTTGCCCCATTCGTCCGCGATGACCTGCGCGGCGCGGGCGGCGGCGGTCTTGGGCAGGACGCCCAGGGAATTGCCGTCCATGTAGAGAACGCCGGGCGGCAGATCGAATTGTTCTTTCACGCGGGCCAGGGGGTCCTGGCGATCGGCGTTGACGCAGGCTTCACGAGTGTTCATGTTCCGTTCCTTCCAACTGGATTCGGGATACATGCTATCAGCGCACTCGGTCCGAAAAATTGCAAAATCGGTCGTGACTTACCCGAATTTTCCGCATTAAATTGCATTCACCATCATTTTTTTGAACTGGATTGCGCCATGCAGATCGACGCCATAGACCAGCGCATACTTGCCCGCCTGCAGGAGGACGGACACCTCAGCAATCAGGACCTGGCCGAACAGGTGGCGCTGTCGCCGTCCGCCTGTCTGCGCCGCGTGCGCGCGCTTGAAGAAGCCGGGCTCATCCGCGGCTACCGCGCGGTGCTGGACGCCGAAAAACTGGGCTTCGAGCTGGAGGCCATCGTCCATGTGTCGCTGGACCAGTCGCGCGCCGGCTGGCACGAGGAATTCATGGCGGGCATCGCGCTGCACGACGAGATCACCGAAGCCTGCATCGTCACGGGCGCGTCCAACTACATCCTGACCGTGCGCACGCGCAACCTGGCTGCGTTTTCGAATTTTGTCGAAGACAAGCTCAGCAAGATCCCGGGCATGCGCGATCTGTGCTCGCACATCGTCATGCGCAAGGTGAAGAACCGCGAAGGCATGCTGCCGCTGGCGGCTTGGCGATAGCCGCTTCCGTCCGAGGGTCGGCGCCTGGGCACGCTACGCCGGCGCGTGCTCCAGAAACCCGAACACCGTCACGAAGTGGCACGCCGTGCCCGCCATGACGAAAAGGTGCCAGATGCCGTGCGCATGCCGCCAGCGCTGGTCGTTGGCGTAGAACAGCGTGCCGCAGGTATAGATGGCCGCGCCCGCCAGCAGCCACGTCAGCCCCGCCGTCGACAGCGCCCCCGCGATTGGCGCGGCGAAGGCCACGCCCAGCCAGCCCATCGCCAGGTACAGCGGCAAGGCGGGCGGCGCGTTGCGCGCCCACCAGAGTTCGCGGCTGATGCCCACGAAGGCCAGCAGCCAGATCGCCACGCCCATCGCGGCGCCCCAACGATGGTCCACGGGGCCAAACGCCAGCGGCGTGTACGTGCCGGCGATCAGCAGGTAGATCGCGCAGTGGTCCGCCTTGGCCCACATTTCCTTGCGCCGCCCTCGCGAGCAATGAAACAGCGAAGACGACGCATACACCGCAATCATCGACGCCGCGAACACCGCGCAGCTGATGATCTGGCGCGTGTCCACCCGCAGCTCGGCCGCGCGCGTGATCAATGCGCCGGATGCCAGCACCGACAGCGCCAGCCCGGCCAGATGCGTCACGCCATTGAGTCGTTCGCCTTCCTGCATGTGCGCCCCCGCGCCGGCGGCATGCCGGCGCCTGTCATCATGGCGCGCTTGTGTGACAGCGGCGGGACAGCGGCATCACCCCACGAAATCCACCGCGGCCGGATAGCCGTCGATGGCGCGCGCGGCCAGGACTGCGCGCTGCACCGCGATCGCCATCGCTTCGGCCGCCATGACGCCCAGCAGCATCACATTGGCCGTCCTGCCCGACGCGCCCGTGCCCAGCGCAAAGATCGTGTCGCCGTCGAGCATGGTGTGGATGGGGTTGATCGTGCGAGCCAGGCCGTCATGCGCCATGCCCGCGATCTTCTGGGCTTCGGCCTTGGTGAGCCGCGCATCGGTGGCCACCGCGCCAATGGTGGTGGCCGCGCCCGCGCGCATGGACTTGGGCAGATCGCCCGCCAGGATGGCCGCGCGGGTGTCGTGCAGCGTCCTGCCGTCCGCCGTGCGCGCGCCGGCCAGGATGCGCCCGGTGGCCGGGTCCAGCACGTCGCCCACCGCGTTGACCGCGACAATTGCCCCCACCGTCACGCCCGCCACGGTCAGCGACGCGCTGCCGATGCCGCCCTTCATGGCGCGCTGGGGACCATATAGCTTGCCTACCGTCGCCCCCGCCCCCGCGCCCACGTTGCCTTCCTGGGCCGCGTCGGCGGTGGCGGCCCGGCAGGCCTGATAACCTGCGGCGGCATCGGGCCGCACCGACGCGTCGCCCACGCCCAGGTCGAACAGCACCGCGCTCGGCACGATGGGCACGAAGGCCACGCCCACATCAAAGCCGATCTTCTTTTCTTCCAGATACCGCATCACGCCCGAGGCTGCATCCAGCCCGAACGCGCTGCCGCCCGTCAGCACGATCGCGTGCACCTTGTCGACCATGTTGATCGGATTGAGCAGGTCGGTCTCGCGCGTGCCCGGCGCCGCGCCGCGCACGTCCACGCCGCCCGTCGCGCCCGCGTCGGCAATGATGACCGTGCACCCGGTAGGGCGACGCGTTTCCGTGTAATGCCCGACCCGCAAGCCCGCCACGTCGGTGATGCTGCCGCCGCCCGGCAGCGCCGCCGCGCCACCGGCGCCTTGCGCTGGCATCGATCCCGCCGCCGCCGCGCCCGCGGCCGCCATCATGAACGCGCGCCTGTTCCATTGCTGTTGCACATCCGTCTCCATCAAGGTAATGCCTGAAGGATCCCGGGCCGACTGCGCCGGGCGTCTGGTAACGCTATATGACCTGTGGCTATATTTTTACTATTCCTTATGCTTTGTGGAAAAATAGGCCGGTTGTTAGAGTGCCGCTACGCCGGAGGGCATTGCAGGCCCACATGCTCTCCACAGTGATCATCCGTGGAGCATTGCCATGAAACTCTTTCGTACGCTTTTCATCGCCGGCCTCGTCCAGGTCGCCGCCCTGTCCGCCGCCCATGCCCAGTCCGAACTGGACCAGATCAAATCCGCGGGCGTCTTCAAGATTGGCACCGAAGGCACCTACGCGCCGTTCACCTTCCACGATGCATCCGGCAAGCTTACCGGCTTTGACGTGGACATCGGCCGCGCCATCGCCGAGCGCCTGGGCGTGAAGGCGCAATTCATCGAAGGCAAGTGGGACGGCCTGATCGCCGGCCTGGACGCCAAGCGCTACGACGCCGTCATCAACCAGGTGGGCATCACCGATGCGCGCCGCGCGAAGTACGACTTCTCCGATCCGTACATCTCGTCGGCCGCCGTGCTGATCGTGCGCGACGACAACACCAGCATCAAGTCCTTCGCGGACCTGAAGGGCAAGAAGTCCGCCAACACGCTGACCAGCAATTTCGGCAAGCTGGCGCAGAGCCACGGCGCGGAAGTGGTCGCCGTGCAGGGCTTTAACGAAGCCATCGATCTGCTGACCTCCGGCCGCGTCGAGGCCACCGTCAACGACAACCTGTCGTTCCTGGACTTCAAGAAGCAAAAGCCCAATGCCCGCGTGAAGATCGCGGCCACGGACAAGACGGCGGAGTTCAGCAACTCGGGCGTCCTGATCCGCAAGAACAATCCTGAACTGCAGGCCGCCATCAACAAGGCGCTGGCCGACATCAAGGCGGACGGCACGTACAAGACCATCTCGGTCAAATACTTCGGCACGGATCTGTCCGCGCAGTAAACCTCTGGAGCGCCCATGACGCTGCCCCCTTGGCTTCACGCCTTCCTGCCGGACTGGCTGCTGGCAAAAATAGGCGAATGGTCGGTGCCGGCCTGGGTGCAGCTGATGGCAGATTCGTTCTGGCCGCTGCTGCACGCGGGGCTGGTGTTCACGGTGCCGCTCACGCTGATGTCCTTTGCGCTGGGCCTGGCGCTGGCGTTCGTGGTGGCGCTCATCCGCCTGTTCGGCCCCGCGCCGCTGGTGGCCGTGGTGCGCTTTTACGTCTGGCTGATCCGCGGCACGCCGCTGCTGGTGCAGCTGTTCGTGATCTTCTATGGCCTGCCCAGCGTGGGCATCGTGCTGGACCCGCTGCCCGCCGCGCTCATCGGCTTCACGCTGAACGTCGGCGCCTACAACTCCGAGGTGATCCGCGGCGCGATCGAATCGATCACCAAAGGTCAATGGGAAGCGGCCTATTCGCTCAGCATGACGCGCGGCCAGGCCCTGCGCCGCACGATCCTGCCGCAGGCGGCCCGCGTGGCCGTGCCGCCGCTGTCCAATTCCTTCATCGCGCTCGTCAAGGACACCTCGCTCGCCGCCGTGCTGACGGTGCCCGAGATTTTCCAGGCCGCCCAGCGCATCGCCGCGGTCACGTACGAGCCGTTGATCCTGTACACCGAGGCCGCGCTGATCTATCTGGCGTTCAGTTCCGTCCTGTCCGCGGCGCAGGTGCGGCTGGAGCGGCGCTTCGGCCAGCACGCGATGTTTAGCGAGAAGACCCGATGATCCGGCTTGAAAAAATCGAAAAGTCCTTCGGCGGCAATCCCGTGCTCAAGCAGGTGGATGTGCAGATCGACGAAGGCAGCGTCACCGCCCTGATCGGCCCTTCCGGCAGCGGCAAGAGCACCCTGCTGCGCTGCGTGAACCTGCTGGAAGTGCCGGATCGCGGGCGGCTGGAGATCGGGCCGGAAACGGTCGACTTTGAACCCGGCCGCAAGCTGACGCGTGAACAGGTCCAGGCCGTGCGCATGCAGACCGGCATGGTGTTCCAGAACTTCCAGCTCTTTCCGCATCAGACCGTGATCGGCAATGTGATGGAAGGGTTGGTGACTGTCCAGAAATGGCCTGCCGATCGTGCGCGGGCGCGGGCGGAGGAACTGCTGCGCAAGGTAGGGATGCTGGAAAAGGCCGATGCGTGGCCCGCAAACCTGTCCGGCGGCCAGCAACAACGCGTGGCGATCGCCCGCGCGCTTGCACCCGCGCCGCGTGTTCTGCTGTGTGACGAGCCGACCTCCGCGCTGGACCCGGGATTGGCCGCGGAAGTCGTGGACGTCCTGCGCCAGCTGGCCGCGGAAGGCATGACGATGCTGATGGCCACGCATGATTTGCGGCTGGCAGCCAGCGTGTCGCGGGAAGTGGTGTTTCTGCTGGATGGCGTGGTGGTCGAGGCCGGCGACTCCCGCACGGTGTTCTCACAACCGCAGGATCCGCGTACGGCCACGTTCATCTCGACGCTGACGCAGGAAGCGCCGTAGATCCGGGGGGCTCGTGGATCTCGGTGTCTGACACCCTCTGTGAGGCTGCCGCGAGTTGACGGTCAACTCCCCAGGGTGTCAGACACCTGCCGCAAGCCGGCACGCCACCGCGAGCTCCCGGGTGTCAGACACCAGCCCCAACACGCAGATGGCCGGCTACTTCGGCGGCAGCGAGCCCGCCGGGTCGACCGCCTGGCCGTCGTAGCGCAGTTCGAAGTACAGCCCGACCTGCTTGCTGTCGCTGTTGCCCATCTCGGCGATCTTCTGTCCTTGCGTCACGCGCTGGCCTTCCTTGACCAGCAGCTTGCTGTTGTGCGCGTAGATGCTGAGGAAGTTGGCGTTGTGTTTGACGATCACCAGATGCCCGTAACCGCGCAGGCCGCTGCCCGAATAGGCCACGGTGCCCGGGGCCGCCGAGACGACCGGCGTGCCGGCGGCGTTGCTGATGACGATGCCGTTCGAGCCCGAACCGTCGTAGCCGCGCGTGACCTTGCCCTGCGCGGGCCAGACCAGCGAAATCGCGCCGGGCGGCGCCGTCCGCCGTTTGCCGGGCGACGCGGTGGCGCGCGGCGCGGGTTTGGGTTTGGTGCTGGCCTTGCTGGGCGGCGCGGAGCGCGCCTGCCCGGCGGGCGGCTCGACCCGCAGCAGCTGGCCGACTTCGATCGTATTGGAGTTCGACAGATTGTTCCACCGGACCAGATTACTGACCGTGGTGCCTTCCTTGCGCGCAATCTGATAGAGGGTGTCGCCCGACTGGACCCGGTAATAGCCTGGCTGGACCTTGGTCGTGCCGCACGCGGTCAGCAGCACAAGTAATGCCGCCATCAACGCGCCCAACCATAAGCGCGTATAGGGCCCGGCACGCCCCCGTCCGGCGGGCGGTACACTGCTGGACAAGTTGGAAATGGGCAAGGTCGAAGCGGACACGGTCGAAACGGACAAGGTCGGAACGGACACGCTCGAAACGGACAAGGAAAGCTCTGAAACCTGGGGCACGGGGTCGCGTGTCGGAAAGAAGTGCGTTCAAGGGTACCAAGAAATCGGGACCGCTTGGCATAGAATGCCTCTCATGTCTTACGCGACCCGGTCTTACCCGACCCGCCTCCTTTGCACGCTGCGGGCGCTGCGCGCCGACGGCGTGCTGTGGCTGGCGCTGCTGGCCCTGGCGCTGCGCGCGCTGGTGCCGGCCGGTTATATGCCGGACACCCGCGCCCTGCATGACGGCCGCCTGGAAGTCACCTTCTGCTCGGCGGCGGGCAACCTGTCGGCGATCAGCCTGGCGCTCCCGGCCGAAGGCGGCAAGGCCGGGCACGACACCGCCAATACGGGCGCCCAATGTCCCTTCGGACTGCTCGTCCACGTCACGCCCGCCACCGCACCGCCCATGGTGCCGCTGCTGCTGACGGCAGCCGGGCACGCCCCGCCCTTCTCCGCCCATCGCGCGCTGCCCGCGCAGCCCGCCCATGGTCCACCCCTCGGATCGCGCGCCCCACCCCCGCTGGCCTGACCCCGTCCCGGATCTTCCGTGCCCCTTGCGCATCCGCAACGGGCACGGACTGCCCCGCCGCGCGCCCCGGCTGCGCGCCCGACTCGTCAATCCAGAGGTACCCATGAATTCGCTGTTTACCCGCGCGTCCGCCGGCGCGCCGAGCGGCGTCGCGCCCGATCCGCGGCGCCGTCTGCTGCTTTCCACCCTGGCCCTGCTGCCCCTGGCCGCCTGCGGCAAGGACACCCCGCCCCTGCACGGCATGGATCTGTCCGGCATGCCCACCGGCGACTTCCAGCTACAGGACACCGACGGCCAGACGCGGCGGCTGGCCGATTACCAGGGCCACCCCATCATGCTGTTCTTCGGCTTCACGCAATGCCCGGACGTCTGCCCGACCGCGCTGACCCGCGCCGTCGAGATCAAGTCCCTGCTGGGCGCGGACGCGGACAAGCTGCGCGTGCTGTTCATCACCGTGGACCCCGAGCGCGACACGCCCGAGATCCTGCGCGCGTACACCCAGGCCTTCGATCCCGGCTTCATCGGCCTGCGCGGCACGGCCGAACAGACCCGCGCCGCCGCCCAGTCGTTCAAGGTGTTCTTCCAGAAGGTGCCCACCGGTTCCTCCTACACCATGGACCACACCGCGCTGACTTATGTCATCGATGCCCAGGGCAAGCTGCGCATCGCGCTGCGCCACGAACAAAGTGCCCAGGACAGCGCGCAGGACCTGCGCACCGTCCTCTGACCCAATATCCAAGGAAACGCTCATGAAGAAGATTTCGATCAAACCCGTGGCCGCCGCGCTCGCATTGGCGCTGGCCGGCTTTGGCCCGATGGCGCTGGCTCAGACCGCCGGACTGACCGTGGAGGACGCATGGGTGCGCGCCACGGTGCCCAACCAGCACGCGACCGGCGCGTTCATGCGCCTGACCGCCGCCGAATCCGGCCGGCTGGTCGGCGTGGAGTCCCAGGCTGCCAAGCACGTGGAAGTGCACGAGATGGCCATGCAGGACAACGTCATGAAGATGCGCCAGGTGGCGGGCATCGACCTGCCGGCCGGCAAGGCGGTGGAACTGAAACCGGGCGGCTACCACGTGATGCTGATCGACCTGGCCAAGCCCATCGCGGCCGGCGACCATGTCGCGCTGACGCTGATCGTTGAAGACGGCTCCAAGCAACAGCGGCGCATTCCCGTGGACGCGGTGGCGCGGCCGCTGAACGCCACCGCCGCGCCGGCGGCCAGCCACGGCCACTGATCTATATATAGTGGCCCGTGCCCCAACGCGGCACGGGCGCCATTCAGTCAGACCGGTGATATCAGGGACGCATAACGCCGGGCATGGCCCGGCCGCTGGCTCCGATTCGCCATACAATGCCTGCACATCCGCCGCCCGTGCCCACCCGGCCAGGCGGCAGCCGGCCACCGCCGCCGCGCTCAGGATGCCAGCGTTCCGCGCAGCCGGGCGCCCGTAACTGCCGGCAGGCTGGCCGGCGCCTCTGTATCTGGATATGCCCGGTAGTTCCGCCTTTTCATTCCTGCGTACCCTTTGCAGCCTGCGCTGGCTCGCCATCGCGGGCCAGGCCGCCACCATCCTGCTCGTCAGCAGCCTGCTGCGGCTGGATCTGCCGCTGGAACCGTTGTGGCTGGGCGTGGGCCTGTTGATCGGTTTCAACGTCTACGCCAGCCTGCGCCTGCGCCATCCGCGCGACCTCTCCCACGCCACCGCCTTCGGCCATCTGTTTGTCGACATGGCGGTGCTCGCCTGGATGGTGGGCTGGAGCGGCGGCATCAGCAACCCGTTCGGGACGATGTTCCTGATCCTGACCGCCCTGGCCGCGCTGGCGCTGCCGCGCAACTGGGCGCTTGCGGCCGCGCTGGCCGGCGTGCTGGGCTATGGCGCCGCCGCGATCTTCGGTCAGCCCCTGCGCGGCGACGTCGATCCCCATAGCCTGCTGCTCTGGGGCCTGGGTGCCAATTTCCTGATTTCGGTGGTGGTCGTGCTGGTGTTTTCGACCCGGCTGGCCGCCGACATGCGCGCCCGTGAGCGTGAGCTTGCCCGCCTGCGCGAACGCTTCACCCGCAACGAGGGCATCGTCGCCCTGGCCACGCACGCGGCCGCCATGGCGCACGAGCTGAACACGCCGCTCGCCACCATGACGCTGCTGACTGACGAGATTGCCGCCGAAGTCCAGGACGACGAAGACCTGCGGGCCGACGTCACCACCCTGAGCCAGCTTCTGGCCCTGTGCCGGGAACGGATCCGCAATCTGGCGGTCCCAACCGCCGTGGATCTGGTTCGCGTGGTGGGGCAATGGCGCCTGATCCGCCCGACCATCGACCTGCAGCGCTCGGGCACGTTGCCCACCAGCCTGCGCGTCGATCCGGCCATCGCCCACCTCTTGCAGGCGCTGCTGAACAACGCCGCCGACGCGGGCGAGGCCGCCGACGCGCCCCGCGTGGACCTGCACCTGGAATACGGCTACGGCGCCCTGCGTGGCGAAGTCCGCGATTACGGACGGGGTTTCGATCCCGACCATGCCATGCTGCCGGCGACCAGCCTGTTCAACAGCGGCAAGCCGGGAGGACTGGGCGTGGGCCTGGCCCTCTCGCATGCCACGGTGGAGCAGTTGGGCGGCGAAATGACGATGACCGCGGCCGAAGGCGGCGGCACCCGCATCCGCTTTTATTTACCTCTCGGCAACCCCGGGACCTGAATGTGATGAATGCAAACGATCTTGGCCTGCTGATCGACGACGACGAACTCTACGTGCGCACCCTGCAACGCAGCCTGTCGCGCCGCGGTCTGGAAACCCGCACCGCCACCGGCATCGCCGAGGCGCTGCGCGTGGCCGAAGAAATCCGTCCGGCCTTTGCCCTGGTCGACCTGCGCCTGGGCGAAGACTCCGGCCTGACCCTGATCCGGCCGCTGCGCGCGCTGCGCGAAGACATGCGCATCCTGCTGGTCACGGGCTACGCCAGCGTGGCGACCGCCGTGGAAGCCATCAAGCGCGGCGCCGACGACTATCTGCCCAAGCCGGCCACGGCGCCCATGATCCTGCGCACGCTGGGTCTGGTGAAGCCAGAAACAGTTACGATCGAAACGACCATGACCCCATTGCACCGCCTAGAATGGGAGCACATTCATCAGGCCCTGCACGAGACCGGCGGCAATGTTTCCGCCGCGGCGCGCCTCCTGGGCATGCACCGGCGCTCGCTTCAGCGCAAGCTGGCAAAAAAACCGGGGCCGGAACGCGAAGTCATCGCGGATTGAATGCTGCGGGGCGACACATCTATACAACACCCCCGTGTGCAGGTGCGACATATCGTCGCACCCCCCCCCCCTCCCCTCGGGGCGTCTACTCCCCTAGGAAAACCCTGAATCCGACGCCCTTGGGCCGGATTCCTCCCAGGCAATGCGACCATTCGTCGCACGCTTGACCAAAATCAAACCGATAGGATGGAGGTTGCTGCCTAGCAGCATTCCAGTCTGCTGCTCTGCAGCATTTCCCACCTTTCCATCCAAGGCTGTACGTGAAACACCCCCTCCTTGCGACCCTTACGCGCATATTTGGCGTCGGCGCGGTCATGCTGCTTGGCGGCTGCAACATGGAAATCCTCTCCCCCAAGGGAGATATCGGCATCCAGGAAAAGACGTTGCTGCTGACGGCGACCGGGCTCATGCTCATCGTTGTCATTCCCGTCCTCATCATGATCGTGGCTTTTGCGTGGAAGTACCGCGCTTCCAACACCAAAGCCGACTACCAGCCCAAGTGGGCTCACTCCACGGCAATCGAAGCCGTCGTCTGGACCGTCCCCTGCATCATCGTGGCGATCCTGGCCGTGATCACCTGGCGCTCCACGCACGCGCTGGATCCCTACAAGCCGCTCGTGTCCGAACACAAGCCGGTGACCATCGAGGTGGTCTCCCTGGATTGGAAGTGGCTGTTCATCTACCCCGAGTACGACATCGCCACGGTCAACGAGATCGCGTTCCCCGTGGACGTTCCGGTCAACTTCCGGATCACGTCGGCATCGGTGATGAATTCCTTCTTCATCCCCCAGCTCGGCAGCCAGATCTACTCGATGGCCGGCATGGAAACCAAGCTGCACCTGAACGCGCGCGAAATCGGCACCTACGCCGGCATTTCGGCCAACTACAGCGGCGGCGGTTTCTCGGGCATGCGCTTCAAGGCCCACGCCATGTCGCAGGAAGGATTCGACAACTGGATCAAGGAAGCCAAGGCTTCTCCCACCGCCCTGACCCCCGAGGTCTACGCGGAACTGACCAAGCGCAGCGAGCGCAATCCGGTCGTGAAGTACTCGTCGGCGCCGCCCGCCATGTTTGATTTCATTCTGGGCAGCACGATGACCAAGATGGCCGGCGTGGACTCCGCCACGTGCACCTCCACGTCGAATAATCTGATCGCAGGAATCAACTAACAATGCTCGGGAAACTCACCCTCGAGGCCATTCCGTACCATGACCCCATCGTCATGGTTACGCTGGCCGCCGTGTGCCTGGGAGGCCTAGCGGTCTTCGGCGCCATCACCTACTTCAAGAAGTGGAAGTACCTCTGGACGGAATGGCTGACCACCGTCGACCACAAGCGCATCGGTGTGATGTACATCATCGTTGCGCTCATCATGCTGCTGCGCGGCTTTGCCGACGCCATCATGATGCGCACGCAGCTTGCCGTCGCGTCAGCAGACTCGGCCGGCTTCCTGCCCCCGCACCACTACGACCAGATCTTCACCGCCCACGGCGTCATCATGATTTTCTTCATGGCGATGCCCTTCATCACCGGGCTGATGAACATCGTCGTGCCGCTGCAGATCGGCGCCCGCGACGTGGCGTACCCGTTCCTGAACTCGCTGAGCTTCTGGCTGTTCGGCGCCGGCGTCGCGCTGATGATGATCTCGCTGTTCGTGGGCGAATTCGCCGCGACCGGCTGGCTCGCGTATCCGCCGCTGTCCGGGCTGGACTACAGTCCAAGCGTGGGGGTGGATTACTACCTCTGGGCGCTGCAGATCTCCGGTCTGGGAACAACGCTTAGCGGCATCAACTTCATCGTCACCATCCTGCGCATGCGCGCGCCTGGCATGACCCTGATGAAGATGCCGATCTTCACGTGGACCTCGCTGGTCACCAACGTCCTGATCGTCGCCGCCTTCCCCGTGCTGGCCGCGACGCTGGCGCTGCTGACGATGGACCGCTACCTGGGCACGCACTTCTTCACGAACGACGGTGGCGGCAACGTCATGATGTACGTGAATCTGATCTGGATCTGGGGCCACCCCGAGGTCTACATCCTGGTGCTCCCGGCTTTCGGCGTGTATTCGGAAATCGTTGCCACGTTCGCCCGCAAGACGCTGTTCGGCTACAAGTCCATGGTCTACGCCACGGCCGCCATCGGCGTGCTGTCGTTCCTGGTCTGGCTGCACCACTTCTTCACCATGGGTGCGGGCGCCAACGTCAATGCCTTCTTCGGCATAGCGACAATGATCATCTCGATCCCGACCGGGGCGAAGATCTTCAACTGGCTGTTCACCATCTACCGCGGCCGCCTGCGCATCACGACGCCGGTGCTGTGGACGCTGGGCTTCATGATCGTCTTCGTCATCGGCGGCATGACCGGCGTGATGCTGGCCATCCCCGGCGTGTCGTTCGTGCTGCACAACAGCCTGTTCCTGATCGCGCACTTCCACAACACCATCATCGGTGGCGTGGTGTTCGGCTGCATCGCCGGCATGATCTACTGGTTCCCGAAGGCGTTCGGCTTCACGCTGAACGAACGTCTGGGCCGCTACTCGTTCTACTGCTGGTTCGTCGGTTTCTTCCTGGCCTTCATGCCCCTGTACATCCTGGGCTTCAAGGGCATGACGCGCCGCCTGAACCACTACGACAACCCCGAATGGCAGCCGTACCTGCTGGTCGCGCTGGCTGGCGCCGCGCTGATCATGCTGGGCATCTTCTTCCTGCTGCAGCAAGTGTTCGTCTCCGTGCGTCAGCGCAAGCAGAACCAGGACGTCACCGGCGATCCCTGGGATGGCCGCACCCTGGAATGGTCGATCTCGTCGCCCGCGCCTTTCTACAACTTCGCCCACGTTCCTCACGTCGATGAACTGGACCAGTTCTGGGAAGACAAGCAAAGCGGCAAGGCCTACAAGCGCCCGGCCAAGTACGAAGACATCCACATGCCGAAGAACACCGCCGCTGGTGTCTGGATTGGCGCCTTTGGCCTGGTCATGTGCTTTGCGCTGATCTGGCACATCTGGTGGCTGTCGATCGCCGGCCTCGTGGGCATGATCGGTTCGTTCATCGTTCGCGCCTATGACCGCGACGTCGACTACTGGGTCCCGGCCGCGGAAGTCGAACGCATCGAAAACGCTCACTTTGACAAAATGCAGAAGGCCGCCTGAGCCATGATTCAAGCCGTAGCCACTCACCCCCATGCGGGTCACGACGATCACGCGCATCACGACGATGGATCCAAGACCGTTTTCGGTTTCTGGGTCTATCTGATGAGCGACTTGCTGATCTTTTCGGTGCTGTTCGCCACGTTCGCGGTGTTGTCCAACGCCACCGCGGGCGGACCGTCCGGCAAGGAACTGTTCGACCTGAACTTCGTCCTGGTCGAAACGCTGTTGCTGCTGGTGTCCAGCTTCACCTTCGGCATGGCCAACCTGAACGTGCACGCCAACAACAAGAGCCGTGCCATGGGCTGGTTGATGGTCACGTTCCTGTTCGGCGCGGGCTTCATCGCGATGGAAATCTATGAATTCCATCACCTGATCAGCATCGGCGCCGGTCCGGGCCGCAGCGCCTACCTGTCCGCGTTCTTCACGCTGATCGGTACGCACGGCCTGCACGTGACCTTTGGCCTGATCTGGATCATCGTCATGCTCGACATGATCCGCCGCCATGGCCTGGACTCGATCAACAAGCGTCGTCTGGCGTGCCTGAGCCTGTTCTGGCACTTCCTGGACATCGTCTGGATCTGCGTCTTCACCTTTGTCTACCTCCTGGGAGCCCTCTGATGTCGCACTCCGCTGCGGCCGCACACGGCCACGACGATCACGCCGCCGATCACGGCAGCCTGAAGTCCTACATCATCGGTTTCGTGCTCTCGCTGCTGCTCACCTTCGGCTCGTTCGGCCTGGTGATGCACGGCGCGCTGTCCCACACCGCCACCATCATTGGCGTGGTGGCGCTGTGCATACTCCAGCTGCTGGTCCAGCTGGTGTACTTCCTGCACATGGGCGCATCGAAGTCGTCCCGCGACAACCTGGCCACGTTTGTCTTCACCGTGATGATCATCTTCATCATCGTCGGTGGTTCGGCCTGGGTGCTGTACAACATGAACGTCAACATGGGCCACGCCATGTAAGACGGCCTGCCGTTCAGGCAAGCAGAACAGGCGCCCTCGGGCGCCTGTTTTTTTTGCTGCGCTCAAATGAAAGCCACGACCGCGCGTGGCGGGCAACACGGCGGCGGCGGGCTGCGGTGCCGGCGCGCCCGCGTGGGTCAGCGCGCCGGGCCGGCCGCCGTAAGGGCCACGTCGGCGCGACGCGCCAGTTCCGTGGCCGTCACGCCAACGAAGGGCTGCACGCGCGCGGTCTGGTTCAGATCGCACCCCGCCGGGCCTGCGGCCCCGTCGAGCACCTGCTTGACCGCGCGTCCGCCCATCGGGCTCACCGGACCGCTATTGCCCAACTGCCAGGCCAGCACATCCGCCACGGCCATGCCGCAACGCGCCGGCGTCCGGGGCCTGCCGCCGTATTCCAGCAACAAGCGCACCTTGTTGTCCTTGCCCAGGCTCAGCATGGTCACGAGCGGCAGCGCGTCCGGCGCGGCAACGCCTTCCAGCCGCAGGTCCGGATCGCTCCGGTCCGTGGGGTCCGCCCCCGCCTTCAACCAGGCCTCGTACAGATCGTCGGGCAGCCACGGCAGGCCGAGCGGCGCGATCCGGTTGCGCAGTGGCACCGCCGCGTCCGCCGCGGCCGCAAGCGGCACGCCCGCCGCCACCAGGCGGTCGGCGGTGGCGCGCAGCCGCGCGCGCTGGCCGTCCCATGCCGCGCTGTTGCCGTCGGCCGCCGCGCGTTGCTCCGCGCGGTTCCACACCGACAAGAGGCTGGACAGCGGCTCCGTGGACAGCGGCGCCTGGGGCGGGCGCGCGGCCTGTACCAATTGATCGATCAGACCCGGCTGAAGATAGCGGGCCGCCAGCGACAGGCCCTCGTCCAGTCCATTGCGGTCCGGCTTCTCTTTCGTCGCGCCGTAGCCGCCCACCGCGGGATCGGCCCCGTGCGCCAGCGCAAACGTCACGCGCTCGGGGACGGGATAGGTCGCGGCCGGCGTCAGGTCGCCGCCCGGAAATTCGCGCAACGCCGAGAGCAGCGGCGTTTCCCACATGGGGCTGTTTCCGTAATACATGCGGATATAGGCGGCATTGATGTCCGCGCCGCGCGCGAGCAGCTTTTCGGCGAACCAGAAGTTCTTCGGGGTTTGCAGCGCCGCGTGCAGCAGCGAGCGCCCATTCTTTTCGCGCGCGTTCGGATTGGCGCCCTTTTCCAGCAGGTAGACCAGGTTGTCCTTGCTGTCGCTGTAGTAGGAGATGCGGCGCATCAGCAGCGGTGTGCCGTTGGAGTCCAATGCATCCACCGGCGCGCCCGCGGCGATCAGCATGTCGGCCAGCGCGTAGCGCTCTGCGGCCGGGCGGGTGTCCTTGGCGTCGGGCAATGCGCTGGCCACCAGCGAGAACCCGTTGTCAGGGCCATCCGCCTTCGCGCCCGCATCCAGCAGCGCGCGCACCATCTCGAGCTGTTTGCGCGACACGGCCACGGCCAGCGCGGACCTGCCGTATTCGTTCACGCCGTTCGGATCCTGACCGCCGGCAAGCTCGGCGCGCACCGCGTTCACATCACCGGCCTGGATCGCCTGAAAGATCGCCAGGCGCGGACGGCAGGCCGTCGCATCAAGCGCCGGGGTTTCCAGCGCGGCGCCGATGCGGGCGGCAACGTTGCCGGGAATGGCTTCCTTGGCCGCAAGGCGCCGCGTGCAATACAGCCGGTAGTCCTCGCGCGCCAGCGCCTCGTAGTAGGCGCGTTCCTCGCGCGACGTCTCGCGCTGCTTCCAGCGGGCGTCGGCGCGGTTCAGGTAGGCGGCGGTGCGCGACGGATCGCGCCGCAGCACGTCGGTCAGGATGCGGTCCGCTTGCGCCGTGTCGCCCGACTCGGCCAGCCAGAAGCCGTAGTCGTTCAAGGCGGTCGTCATCTCGGCGTCCTTGCCGTCCGGATCGATCTCGCGATAATCCTGCGCCATCACAAAACGGCGCAGATCGGCCAGCGCCCGCTGGAAGTCGGCCGTCTTGGCGCGCGGAATGGCGCGCGCCACCTGATGCAGGGTTCGGAACGTGGCCGTCACATCCGGCGCCGTCTGGTGCTCGAAGCGCACCTGCGCGGGAAACGCGTCCAGCCGCGACGGATACTCGCGCAGCGCCGCCTGCAGTGTCGTCATGGCCTGCGCCCGGCGCGCCTCATCCCACGGCCGGCCGCTCGTGACCACGGCAAGCTGCACGTCTGCATTCACGGATGCAGCCTCGCCCTTGCCGTCCACCAGAAACCCGGTGGCCTTGCCGGCCGGGGTGCGGCGATCGGCCAGGCCGACCCAATAAAAGGCTTCGCCTGCGCGCGGCGACCTGACCGCCACATTCTCCTCACGCGAGGCCGTCCAGCCTTCGGGGTCGATCACCAGCGGCTGCGACCGGAAATCCAACCGGAAGTCCTTGCCCCCCTCGCGCACATAGCGGTACAGGTACAGGCGGTTCTCCATCTGCCCGACAAGCACCACGTCCTTGACGTTCTCGGTACCCCAGACCCGGCGCTCGGGTTCGCGCAGCGGGTAGCGCGACAGGCGGATCGATTCGATGACCGCGCCGATGTCGGATGCCAGGGCCGGTGGCGGCGCTGCCGCCATGCCGGCCAGCGTCAGCGCGACGGCGCCAAACAGACGGGTGACAACGGGGCGGAACGGGCGCGGCATGTAGCGGAGACGTCGGCAATGAAAGGGATGCCGATGATACCTGTCCCCGCTGGACACCCTCGGGTATGTCCCAACGGGGATTGACCCGTAGATGGCACAAACCCGCCGATTATTCGTTATATAGTCGCCCCTACATCGTTTAGTTAACACCTTAGCAAACCGTTTCCGCAACAGATCATCATGGACGCCGAGCCCGTGCCGCCCTTTACTCCCGACCCCCGCATCGCCGATCGGGCCCAACGGTTTGCCGACGCCTTGTTGCGTCACGCGCCTCCCGTCCATCCCGATGCCGGCTTTTTTGCCGCGGTCCTGGGTACCAGCATCGCGCACGAGGACCTGGCCCGCAGCGGCTTGTCGCCCGCCGAACTGAAGGACCTTCTGGACTATCTGTTCCCCGGCGCCCTGACCGGATTCGACACGTCCCTGTCGGCGCTGCGCGAACAGTTCGCCGCCTATGTGGGCAAGGGCGCCAGCGATCCGCAACCCGGGTTCACGCTACTGATGCGCGTGCTGCTGGACGCCTACCGCGCGCCCGGCCCCGAGTCGACCCAATGGGTCAGCAGCATCCTCGCGCACGCCTGCCTGCGGCCCGATCACTTGTGGCGCGACCTGGGCCTGTCCGGACGCGAAGACGTCACCGTGCTGCTCGCGCGCCACTACCCCGGGCTGGTGAGCCGCAACGTCGACAACATGCGCTGGAAGAAATTCCTGGCCTATTCCGCCTGCGAACACGCCGGCCTGCCGGCCGCGGCCGCGCCCGGATGCGGCGACTGCGAGGACAGCGAGTTCTGCTACCGGGCCGCGGCATAAGCAGCGGGGCGGGCCATATTTGACCCGCCCGGGCCAAATATGGCCCGGTCTCTTATCTTATGAATCAACGGCTTACGATGAACCGGGTCAAAACTGGCCCGGCTCATCGCGCAAACACGCGCGTGGCCGGACAAAGACGGCGGCCCGCGTGCAGCGCATTCGGCGCTTTTTGTTCGTAGAGCGTTGATTTCACAGCAGTATTTTTCGCTTAGCCAAACCTGGCACGGATTTCGCATATGTCGTTGCATCCACCTTCGGGATGCTTCTGGCCCCACCGGGCCCAACGACGACACAGGAATCCGTCATGCCTACTCCCGCCTATATCAGCATCACCGGCAAGACCCAAGGCAACATCACCCAGGGCGCCTTCACCGCCGACTCGGTCGGCAACGTCTACGTGGAAGGCCACGAAGACCAGATCCTGGTGCAAGAGATCGAGCACCGCGTCAACACCCCGACCGACCCGCAAAGCGGCCAACCCT
Source organism: Achromobacter sp. GbtcB20 (assembly GCF_019091095.1). Taxonomy (NCBI): domain Bacteria; kingdom Pseudomonadati; phylum Pseudomonadota; class Betaproteobacteria; order Burkholderiales; family Alcaligenaceae; genus Achromobacter; species Achromobacter sp. GbtcB20. Next base: position 30,789 of record NZ_JAGXJZ010000033.1, read on the forward strand.
CCGGCCAGCGCGTGCACAAACCCTTTACCTTCACCAGCGCGCTGAACAAGGCGACGCCGCTGCTGTACCAGGCCCTGGCCGCCGGCGAAATGCTGCCCAAGGTCGAAGTGAAGTGGTACCGCACTTCCATTGACGGCAAGCAGGAGCACTTCTTCACCACCGAACTGGAAGACGCCACGATCGTGGACATCACCAGCGTCCTGCCGCATGCGCAGGATCCCAGCAAGGCGGACTACACCCAGCTCATCAAGGTGGCCATGGCGTATCGCAAGATCACGTGGACGCATGCGATCGCCGGCACGGAAGCTTCGGACGACTGGCGCAAGCCGCTGGAAAGCTAAGCCGGGCGCGACGGGCCGTGCCAATCGCCGCACGGCCCGGCCCCTTCGCGCTCATCGCGCCTCACAGGCGCCGGAGTTGCCACACCGGTAACTCAGTCCTCTTCTTGACCATCTGCGGCCATAACGATTGCCCCAATCGTCATGGCCGCACAGGATACCGAGATGCCCCGTTTATCCGACATGCGGTTCACGTTCGCCCCCATCGCTGCCAGCGCCAACTTCGAAGTGATCGAATTCACGCTCGACGAAGCGCTCTCCTCGACCTACCAACTGCGCGTGGAGCTGTCCAGCTTTGACCCCGCGGTGGACTTTGGCGCGCTGCTGGACCAGCCTGCGCTATTCACGATCTGGCGCGGCGACACGCCCGTGCGGCACGTGCACGGCATCGTCACCGGTTTCGAGCAAGGCGATACCGGTTTCCGAAGGACACGCTACCGCGCGGTCGTCGAACCTGCCTTGGCGCGCACGGCGCTCTGCTCGGACTGGCGCATTTTCCAGCAGCAATCCGTGCCCGAGATCCTCGAACAGATCCTCAAATCCCACGGCATCACCGACTACGAACAGGTCGCTACCAACGAGCACCTGGCGCGCGAGTACTGCGTGCAGGCGGGCGATACCGACCTGCAGTTTCTCGATCGACTCGCCGCTGAAGAAGGCTTGTTCTACCGGTTTGTCCATTCGGACCATGGCCACCGCCTGATCCACGGCGACCGCATCTACGTGCACGGGACGATCGACGGCGGTCCCGTGGCTTACAACCCGACGCCCGGAGGCGACCAGCCGGAACCCGCACTGCACCGCTTCACCTACGCCGAGCACGTGCGCACCGCGCGACAGACCCACCGCGACTACACCTACACGCATCCGCAGTACGACCAGGAACACTCTTCGGTCGCGCGCGACATGCCCCATCACTCCACCCGTTACGAACGCTACGACTATCCCGGCCGCTACAAGCGCGACGAAGCCGGCAAGCCCTTCACCCAAAACCGCCTGCTGGGCCTGCGCCGCGATGCGCGCATGGCCACGGTCGAGGGCGACGACGCGCGGCTCGTGCCCGGCGTCGCGTTCGACCTGACCGGCCATCCGCGAGAGGACTGGAACCACGGCTGGCGGCCGGTGCGCATGCGCCATCACGGCGTGCAGCACACGAGCCAGCAGGAAGAAGCCGCAGAAGCCCTGCAAGGAACCCAGTACCGCTACACCGCCGACATCATCCCGGACCGCGTGGACTGGAAGCCCGAACCCGCTCGCAAACCCCGCATCGACGGCCCGCAAATCGCGTCGGTGGTGGGTCCCGCCAACGAAGAAATCTACTGCGACGACTACGGCCGCGTGAAGGTCCAGTTCCCGTGGGACCGCCTGGGCAGGCACGACGAACACAGTTCCTGCTGGATCCGCGTCTCGCAAAACTGGGCGGGCGCCGCGTGGGGCCACATGGCGATTCCGCGCATTGGACAGGAAGTGATCGTGGACTTTCTGGATGGAGATTGCGATCAGCCCATCATCATCGGACGCACGTATCGCGCGACCAACCTGCCCCCCTACGAATTACCGCAGCACAAGACGCGGATGACGATCAAGAGCAAATCGCACAAAGGCGACGGGTACAACGAGCTGCGTTTCGAGGATGAACTGGATCAAGAAGAGATCTACGTTCATGCGCAGAAGGACCAGAACATTCACGTCAATCACGACGAGACGACGTTTGTGGGAAATGACCGCAGCGAAAGCGTCGGTCGTGACGAAATGCTGAGAGTCGGACAGGACAGGCAAGACCGGATCATGCGCGACGAGCGCATCGATGTTGGCCAAGACCGGCATCTGATCGTCAAACGCGATCAAATCATCGTTGTTGAACGAAGCCAGCAGGTGTCGATCTCCAAGGATTACCTAGAGGAAATTGGTAACCATCGAGTGGAGCGGATCGCAGCGGACTACAAGACGACAGTGGGAGGCCACATCGAAATCGACGTCGAAGGACATCATAGACTTCGAGCCGCCCAGATGGCCTCTATCACGACACAACATCATGAAGTCCATGCGGACTCGATACGCTGGAGCACGCCCGGCGGCGTTCTCTCGTTGGATTCTG